>CAYQTW010000012.1:0-19445 GCA_964420485.1 uncultured Anaerolineales bacterium | reverse complement strand
GCGCCAGGAAGCCATTGACGGTGTGGTGCACCGCTTCCGGCAGCGCCAGCGCGTCCACGCCGGCCACCGGCAGGCCACAAGCCGCCGCCTCCAGCACCACCAGTCCCTGCGTCTCGATGGTCGAACCGGTGGCGAACAGGTCGGCGGCCTGGTAGAGCGCCGGCAGTTGCTCGTGAGGCACAAAGCCGGTAAAGTGGACGCGCTCGCTCAGCCCCAGTTCGCCCGCCAGACGGGCCAGGGCGGCCCGGTCGGGGCCGTCGCCGACGATGGTCAGTCGCGCAGCGGGATAGTCCCCTGCAACCCGGGCGAAGGCGCGCAACAGCAGGTCCACGTTCTTCTCGTAGCTCAGCCGTCCCACGTGCAGAACCGTCACGCCATCTTTGCCGCTCACCCGTGGGCCGGGGCGGAACAGGCGGGTGTCCACGCCGTTGGAGACGGCCACCACGGGCACGTGCAGGCCGTGGGCGGCCAATTCCCGCGCCATCACCTGCGAGGGCGTGGTGACGAGGGGAAAGCGGTTGAAAAAGGTGGAGGTGTAGCGCCAGGCGGCCTCGTCCATCAGGGGCACCCGGTCCAGCGGCAGCGGCGCGTAGCCCAGGAAGCCGGCCAGGTAGACGTGGCAGGTGCCCAGGATGGGGACGTCCAGCCAGCGGGCTGCCGCCAGGGCCTGGGTGCCCATCGCGGCCATCGAGTGGTTGTGGATGGCGTCGGGCCGGAAACCGGCCAACTCTCGCGCCAGGCCGACCGGCGCGACGACGACCCGGCCGCCGGGCAGCCGGTCGTAGCGCAACGCCGGAAACCCGGCCACGTCCAGTCCCATCGCGGCATGGGAGGGGTCGGCGGCGGTAAAGATGCGCACCACGTGGCCCGCTGCCTGCAGCGCACGGGCTAGCGCGGCCACGGCCGTGGCCACGCCTCCCAGCCCGTCGCGGAAAGAGTCGGTCGTGATGGCAACACGCATTGGCTACATCTCCTCCCAGTCCGGTTTCTGGGGACCTTTGAAATCGGTAAATGCTCCCAGGATGTCCACGTCGGCCAGCGGAAAGTGGCGGGCGATGAGCGGCAGGAGACTGTTCATCAGTGCGGCTCGCTCCTCCCGTCCCAGTCCCTCCAATGCCGCGCTCAAGTTCTCCTCCACCAGGCGGCCCAGGAAAGCGGCCCGCTCCTCCACGGGCAGACGGGCCATCCATTCCCGTCCTGCCTCTCCTGCCAGGTCGAGCACGTCCTGCTGGCTCAGGCGGCGGATGAACTGCCGCGCCAGACGGATTTTCAGGCCGGTTTTGGTTGATGTGGTCATACTCCTTCACCTAACCCGGACGAGCCGGAACCAAATAGGCTCGCGCCGGACGACACGTCCGCCAGAAGCCTCGTTCAATTTTCTTGCACAGTGAGCAAGAATTTAATCGGTCAGGTGCTATCAACGTCTGGTGAGCCAGCGGCGCACCAGCATCCTCACCGGGGGTATTCGCTCACGGATGCGAGCGTAGGCCGTGCCCTCTTGAAGCAACGCGCAGAAAGCCCTCCACAAGAGGGCATTGTGATCGCGCTGCCGCAGGAAGAGACCGGGCCACAGGCGGTAGACCCATCCGCAGATGCGGGCGGTCAAAAGATCCGGCATCAGTTCCTTATCCACGGACTGTTCGTAGGCCTGAAGGCTCTCCCTGTCTGTCAAGGCCCTTTCGATGACCGGGGCGGCCAGTTGGGCGCTGCGGATGGCGTAGTAGATACCCTCCCCGCTCCACGGGTCTGCCAGGCCGGCTGCGTCGCCCAGCAACAGCACAGGCCCCCACCAGATGGCCATCCCCGGCTGTCGGTGAAGGAGAATATGGCCGGTCAGACGCTGCGGGTGACGGGGTACGTCGCCCAGCCGAGCTTTCAGAAGGGCACGGTAATAAGCCTTCAGTTTCCTGCCCTGGTGGCACGAGCCTCCAACGCCGATGGAGAGATATTCTTGCTTGGGGAAAAGCCAGCCATAGCCGCAAGATAGGGTGCCCAGGTCCAGAGCGATGGTGTCATCCCAGGTTTCCAGGGTCGAGGTGGGCAGGTTGAACTCGCCCTCGATAGCCACGCTGGAAGGAGCGCCGCGCATCAATCCCAGTCTCCTGGCGACGGTGCTAAACACCCCATCGGCTCCGGCAACGACACGGGCGGACCAGGCGTCCTGGGTTGTGACCACCCTGGCCGACTCGCTGCTCACTTCCACGCGCTTGACAGCCTGCCCCTCCACAATTCGCGCACCGGCGGCTTTGGCCTCCTCGACCAGGAAAGCATCGAAGCGATCGCGCATGACGGTGTATATGAGAGGTCGGGAGGAACGCTGGGTCAGCCGGTCCTTGCAACGCCGGCTAAAGACCACGCCGTAGATGGCTCTCTCCACGACCTGGGTGACGTCGAAGTCAAAGAAACGCAGAGTGCGCGCCGGCAACCCTCCGGCGCAGGGCTTGTAGCGGGGCAGATGCGCCTTCTCCAGGATGACTGTGTTTATCCCGCGCCGGGCCAGTTTGCGCCCCAGCGTGGCTCCGGCCGGCCCGGCCCCGACGACGGCCACATCGTACATCATTTTCCTACCGCTCTCCAGAGTGGGCGCACATCTGCCACCCACGGCTCGAAGCCGGCGGGCGTCTCAGGGTAGCGCTCGTAGGCGGCCCTGAGTTTGCCGGAGACCGACATCGCCCCCAGCAGCGCCTTGAGGCTGGCCGTCGAGAACTGCCCGCTGACCACGCCCCGGATCAGTTTGGTTGTCAGGGAGAGCACCTCGCCGGTGGACCTCCGCACTTCAAAATCGCGGTTCATCCGGGTGAAGCCTGCGCCGCTGAAGATGATGTCCTGCTCGAAGAGATAGTTCACGTCCCGCCGCGAGAGTTCTGCTGCGGCGGGGAGTTGCGCCAAGAGTTCGGCGAATTTGGCCCCCTGGTCGCAAAAGTAGCGCACGTTGTACGGCCATAGCGCCGCCCGGCTGACGTCACCTTTCGCTAGCGCAGCCGTGGCGACCTCGGCTGCGATCTGGCAACCGGTAAAGCCGGAGGTCACTCCCTCGCCGGAGAAGGGTTTGGTCATAAAGGCCGCGTCTCCCATCACCATGAAGCCATCTCCCACCAGCGAGTAGGGCGGACGGCGGAAGGGGGTTCGCCCCTGGCAGCGCTTCACGAGCCGGTGCGGGTTGGGGAAACGCTCGGCCAGGAACGCCTGCTGCACTCGTTCGGCTTGCTCGTAACTTCCCGGCTGCCCGATGCCCAGGATGGCTCCATCGCCGTAACTGGGATTGCAGAACGTTTTGTGGAACGGATAAAAGTTCAGCCCGGTCGGGTGATCGCCTTCGATGTCGTCCCAGTACTGGAGGATGACGAACAGGGTGTCGTCGTCGGAGATGGGGTCGTTCTCGACGCCGAAATCGTCGGGCAGGCGGGTGCGCACTGCGCCGCCGATGCCGGAGCAATCGGCGACCAGCCGGGCGCGCACCGCCAGTGCCTCGTCATCCACCGTGGCCCGCAGGCCGGCGAGCGTGCCATTCTCGATGATGACGTCGCCGACGGCAGCCTGCTCAATGAACTGCACACCGGCCAGCGCGGCGTAGCGGTGTAGGCGCTGGATGAACAATGGCTTCTCCATGACGTAGAAAGCGTAATTGACCAGTTTGCAGCCGTCGCCATCCGGCGGCCAGGCCCGGCCATCGGGGTAGGGGCGCGGTGACCTCGCCCCTACCAGTTCATCGCCCGTGGGCAGAGGGATGCCGAATTGGGCGAAGCGAATCTCGTCCATGTGAAAGATGCCGATGTCAGTGCCCAGTTCCTCCAGGCGACGCTTTTCCAGTACGACAATCTTGAAACCGGCCTGGGCCAAACGCCAGGCGAAAAAAGTGCCGGCTGTGCCGGCTCCGACGACCACGACGTCTGTTTCGATGTGTTGGGTCATAGATCCTCCTATGTGGTGCAGGCTTTCCAGCCTGCTTTGGCAGACAGGAATGTTTACCCCACGAGTGTAGAAGCAAAAGATCAGGTCACTCTTTGCGCCCGCCGAGGCCAGGGATCTTGACACCCAGGTAGCGCAGAGCCGTCAGGGCCAGGTACGCGGCTGCTCCTTCATCCAAGTTCCCGATGCCAGGCACGTTATCCAGGAGCAGTTCCATCACTCCACCGGTAGGGTTACCGATGTAGATGAGGCTCAGGACGAGGACGAGGCCGGCCAGAATGCGAGCCCACAGCGGGTGCTGGGGTGATCGGGCTTGTTCGGTCATCGAATTCCTCCTGCTTTCGAATGTTAGGGGCAGGGCCGGGGAGCATCCGCGCCAAAGTTGTGCGCAGGCGCAGAGACGCTCCCCGGCTCTACCGAGCGCGACGACGTGGTCAATTTGTCTGCTTTTTTGCCGGCTTCTTGCCCGCCAATTTCTCGACCTGCGCGGCCAGTTCGTCAATCTTTTGGCTCAAGGCTTCGATGTCCCTGCGGGAAACCACGAAGCGGGTCTTGTCCAGTTCGTCGCGCACCAGTTTGCGCAGTTCCTCACGCTCCGCTTCGCCCCGCTCCACCAGTTTGTCAACGATACTGGGGGCTTCCTCCGGCTTGACTTCCCCTTCCTCGACCAGTTTATCCACGAACTCTTTCACCTTGTCGCGGGTCAACACCATCACACCCAGGCCCGCCAGCAGGCTTTTCTCGATCAATCCAGTCATCGTTTTACCTCCTCATTTTATGGTTAGTATGTTTTACTTTTTACGCTTCACGCACGTGTTGTGTCCAGCATAACGCCATTGTGCATACACAGCACCTCCTTTTTCCTCACAGACCGACGGCCTGTAACACCTCGTAAACGAAATCGGACAGACGCGCCTTGTCCTTGCCGGTCAGGTCGTCCAGATGTTGGCGGAACTGCTGAGAATAGCCCAGTAGCAGCGAGGTGGTCCGGCGGTTGGCCTTTTCGACCAGCGAGAGGGCCAGGCTGAAACCGGCCAGCGAATAGAGTACCACCCATCCCGGCGGGCCGAACCAGCGCAGGGAGGGGAAAATCTTCTTTGCCGCTGCCATATCCCGTAACTCGTAAAAGGCCAGGATGATAGCCGTGACCATGTCGGCCCCGAATAGGAGCGGGGTTTTGCGCTCCGGGATGCGCAGCAAAAGTTCGTCCAACAGGCTCTGATGGTCGGTGCCTTTTCCTGCCTCCAGGGCTCGCAGAATGCCCGCTTTGGCCTCCTCCCATTCCTGCTTGCTCAGGGTATGGCCCCCCAGTTCGGCCAACAGAGCCGTCGCCTTCTCTGTGGGGGAGAAGACGACGACGGAACGGCTCTTGTGGCCCTGGGGGCGCACCGTCTCGGAGCGCACCAGTCCCTTCTCCTCCAGCAAGCGCAGCATCTCGTAGGCTGTGACCGGCCTCACGTCCAGCGCCCGCGCCACGTCCACGTAGTGCACCGGGGCCTCGGCCTCACGGTGGAGGTCGAGCAGATTGCTCAGAAAATCCCGTTGCCTGGGGGATAACTTCACTGCCGTTCTCCTGATCGTGCTAAAAACGTATCTGCTCAATAAAGTGGGGCAA
This sequence comes from uncultured Anaerolineales bacterium, assembly GCA_964420485.1. Taxonomy (GTDB): domain Bacteria; phylum Chloroflexota; class Anaerolineae; order B4-G1; family B4-G1; genus CAYQTW01. The sequence goes on along the minus strand of CAYQTW010000012.1, from coordinate 13,921 downwards.
TGTAGCCGAGGTTTCCATACCTCGCGGGCATAACGCGCTATGGAAAGCGCGGCTACGTTAAAAGTGCCCCAGAATATTGAGATGATACCTAAAAACTACCTAATCTTCCGAAAGTTCCGAAAGAATTATATCGCCAAAAGGCGATGTTGTCAAGAGGGAAGCGGCAGTTTTGCAAACTCTTGGGCGGGGAGACCCCGCCCTACTGCATTGTAGGGGCACGGTTCCCGTGCCCCGGTGAACCTACCCGCGTGCATGCCGCACACTGGCGGCCCCGGCACCCAGGACGACCAACGCCAGGAGCGCAAAGATGCGCTGGAAACCGATGAGGTCCGCCAGACCGCCCGTCAGTGGCAGGGGCAGTGTGGAGACGACGTTGCTCAGGAACATCTGGGTGGAGATCACTCGTCCCCGCATCTCGTCCGGCGAGCGTTCCTGCACGACCGTGCGGGCCGGGACGATGACCAGCGCGAAGCCGCCCCCCACCCCGGCGGAGACCAGCAGGAACAGTGGAACGTAGAGGCCACGCAATACGCGCAGGGCCGGTAATAGGGCCAGCCCTCCGCCGAGGGCCAGGAGACCGGCGCTGATCCATTCTTTTTCCTTCAGCAGATGCCCGCGCCGCCCCACCAGCCACACGCCCAGGCCAAAGCCGATACCACCGGGCACGGCCAGGTAGGCCACGTACTCGACCGGCACCCCCCAGGCGCGGGCCGCCAGGCCGGGTATGAGCGTCGTGAGCACGAGCGAGAGAGCGGAGACGAGCACCAAGTAGCCGATGGCCCGGCGCACGGACGCATCGCCGGCGACGAAGCGCCACCCGGCACGCAAGTCACCCCGCAGCGAGGCCCACGTTTGGGGTGTTTGCTCTCCGCTTCTTTTTCCCAACCGGGCCGGCAGCCGGGCGCACATCCACGCGGCCAGTGCGAACAGCGGCACGACCGCCATTCCCGCCGCTGGCGCGCCGCCGAGCCGGAGCAGCAGCGGAGCCAGGAGCACCATCCCCGCCCCTTGTGCCCCCAGCGTCGCGACCTGAAAGATGGAATTGGCCGCCAGGAGCCGCTCCCGTGGCACAGTGTGGGGGATGAGTGAACCTTCGGCCGAGGTGGCGAACTGGGCGATGACTGAGAGGAGAAAGTTGCTGGCATAGACGGCGGCCAACAGCAGCAGTGGGTTGCCGAGCCAATGCGCGGCAGCCGCGAAGCCGGCGGCAACGATCAGGCGCAGCAAGTTGCCGATCACCAGGACACGCCGCCGGTCGTACCGGTCCACTACCACCCCGGCCAGCATCCCGAAGAGGAAGCCAGGGAGGGTGGAGGAAAAGATCATCAACCCCATCTGCGCGCTGGAGTGCGTCTTTTCCTCCACCAGCGCCATCGAGGCGAAGTAGATGGCGTAGGTCGCTGCCAGCGCCACGAACTGGGCCACGGCGAGGCGACGTAGCGGCATGTTTCTTGTGAGAGAGAGTACATGTTCGTCAGACACAGCCGTTGCCCAGATACTCGTGCTCCCAGATAGGGTCCATCAACCGCGCCACGGCCTCGTTGTACTGGATGAGCCCATCACGGTAGGACGGGTCTATCATTGCCTGCAGCGCGGCCTCGTCCTCCGGGTCCGGCTCGGTTGCCTCCAGGATACGCCGAAAGTCAGCGTGGTGATCGCGGATGATGCAGGGCATGGCCCAGTTCTTACATTCTTCCGGCTTTGTTACCGCGTAACCGTACTCGTCCTGCCACTTGCGGATGGCCTTGAAGAACGGCTCCTCCAGGATGTCATTCAGCGTCTTGCCCTCTCGATAGGCGTCGTTGATGTTGACCGGCGAGTAGGGGACAAAGACGCAGGGCATCACCTTCCCGTTCCAGTCAAAGTAGAGGTAACCGCCCTGCCGCCCAGCCGAGATGCAGCCATCGGATAGGGTACCCGAGTTCCAAAAGTCAGGCAAAAAGTACCTTTTCTCACGAATGATCTGCCAGGCACGCTTCCACATCCACAGCCGTTGCTCCGGCCTGGGGAGCAGGTTCAGCGTAAAGCCCCGCCCGATGGGCATGTACTGGAAAATCCAGCCGTAGATGGCTCCCTGCTCCTCGAAGAAGAAATCGAGGAACTCGTCGGAGAGGATCTCCTCGCAGTTCTCGCACGTGGCGGTGAGGGAGATGCCAAAGGGCACGCCGGCCTGACGCAGGTTGGCCATGGACTTGAGGACGCGCTGGAACACACCCTTGCCACGGCGGGCGTCGGTGCGCTCCTCCCACCCCTCGACGGAGATGGCCGGGGTGAGGTTGCCCACCTCGGCCATGCGGACAGCCGTTTTCTCGTCAATCAGCGTGCCGTTGGTGTACATCAAAAAGAACATGTTCTGGTGCTTGGCCGCCGCGTCGAGGATGCCCTTGCCCTGGGAGCGATAGGCCAGCGGCTCGCCGCCGGAGATGACGATGAAACCCGAACCCCAGAGATCACTGGCCTCGGTGATGATGCGGTCAAAGACCTCCCAGTCCATTTTCTCGCTGTCGTTGCCGGAACTGGCATAGCACCCCTTGCAGTGCAGATTGCACAGTTTGCCCGGCGAGATGACGACGAAACTGGGCGCGCCATAGCCGTGTTCCTGGCGGAAGCGTTCCCAGGCGGCCTTGTGCTCCTCGCGCAGAAAAGCGTTCATCACCAGGCCGCGCAGCACACCTTTCACCACGGCCTCGGAGACGTAGCCCCGCGCCAGGGCGCGATCAATCGAGTGCGCGATAGCGCGGATGATGTACGCCTTGTCCTGGATGACGCGGGGTAGACGGCGCTCGTTGACGTCGTAAGCCTCCTCCAGGCGCTGATTGATACGCCGGTCCACGTAACCCACCAGCGTGCGACGGATCGGCTCGTGCTGTATCGCGCTGGCTGTGACGTTGGCAAACGTTTCGGCTTGCCCGGCGGATGCAATGGTGTGAATGATGTTTTCCAGTTTCATTGTTACTGCCTCCTATGTTGCTTTCAGTGGTTGATCGCACCGCCGTAAACAGGCGGTGCTGGACGACTTCTCTCAATCCCTAAATCTGCCTAGCACCGGCTCTTCAGGCCGGCGCGGCACTCTCCTGCCAGGCCCGGATGGCCGCCAGGAGGTGTGTTTTGTCAAAGTCGGGCCAGTAGACCGGTGTGCTCCAGAAGAGGGCGCCGGCCACCTGCCAGATGAGAAAGTTGCTCAGCCGCATCTCCCCGGCCGTGCGGATGACCAGGTCGGGATCCGGGAGCCCGGCGGTGTAGAGAAAGCGGCTGAACACGGTCTCGTCCAGCAGAGCCGGGTTCAACTTGCCTTGCCGGACGGCGGTCACCATGGCCCGTGCCGCGTCCACGATCTCTGCCCGCCCCCCGTAGTTGATGGCCAGGTTGAGCACCAGCCCCGTGTTGTGCGCTGTGCGGCGTGTTCCCTCATCCATTGCCCGCAGCAACGAACCGGGCAACCCCTCGCGGCGGCCGATCATCCGGAACTGCACGTTGTTCCGGTCGAGTTCGTCCACCTCCCGGCGGGCATACTCCTCGGCCAGGTGCATCAGAAGAGCGACCTCCGGCTCAGGGCGTCGCCAGTTCTCGGTGGAGAAAGTGTACAGCGTCAGCACCTTGACGCCCAGGCCGGCGCAGGCACGGACGATGTGCCGCACGGTCTCCACGCCTGCCTTGTGGCCGGCCGAGCGGGGCAGCCCTCTCTCCTGCGCCCAGCGTCCGTTGCCGTCCATGATGATGGCGATGTGAGTTGGGATGGGAGCGACGGCCATCACCCTCCTTCTCCGGCGTAGAACGCCACCCCGACCGTGCCTGGCCCGACGTGGGTGCCGATGACCGGGCTGAGTTCGGCCAGGTAGAGTTCGGTGTGAGGAAACCGCTCCCTGACCTGCTCCCGTAACCTGGCTGCCTCCTCCGGCGCGTTGGCGTGGATCACGGCAGCGTGGACGGGCGCGTTCCCCACCCGCTCCGCCATCACCTCCAGCATGCGCTCCACTGCCTTCCGCTTGGTGCGCACCCGCCCCAGGGCATCTATGCGCCCTTCGTTCAGGTGAAGCAGAGGTTTGATGCGCAGCGCACTGCCCAGCAGGCGGGAGGCCCCGCCGATGCGCCCACCATGATGCAGGTACTCCAACGTTTCGACGACGAAGAGCACGTTCACGCGCGGGACGAGTTCTCGTGCGGCGGTGGTCACCTCTGCCAGTCCCTTTCCCTCGGCCGCCGCGCGGGCCGCCGCCAGGGTGACAAGGCCCAGCCCCATCGTGGTGGAACGGGAATCCACCACCTCAATGGGCAGGTCCGGCAAAGACTCCCGCGCCGCCAGTGCCGAGGCGACGGTGCCGCTCAACTCCGTGGAGATGAAAACTCCCACGATACCGTCAGCATTGCGGGCTGCCTGGGCGAAGAGAGCCGCGAATTCTCCCGCTGAAGCCTGGGCAGTGGTCGGAATGTCCGCGCTGCGGCTCAGACGCTCGTAAAAGGTCGGCGGGTCTATCGTCACGCCGTCCCGGAAGGTTTCGTCGCCCCAGACGAGTTGCTGGGGCATAACGTAGATGCCGTACTGCGCGACCAACTCTGGCGGCAGATAGGCGGTGCTGTCGGTGACAACAGAGATTCTTGACATGAGAGCATTCTCCTTTCCAAAGAAACAATAGAGACAAATAAGACGAAAAAATGAGCCAAAAAAAGAAGTAGGAGCAGGGCAACCCCACCCCTACGCTTCGACGATCTTGATCACCTCCCCGGCGAAATTGGACAGCCGCTGCTTGTTCTCGGCACTGAGGCGCGAAAGGATTTCCTGGTAGCGACCGATGTAGGAGAGCAAGAGGCTGATCAGACGACGGTTAATGCGCTCGACGAAGGAGAGCCCCAGCGTCAAGCCTGCCAGCGCGCTGAGCCCCGCCTCGCCGGGCAGGCCCAACGCGCGCAACTTGTCCAGCAGCCCAGCGGCTGAGGCGTCTTCCCGCAACTGGTTCAGGCTCAGAATGACGGCGGTGATCATCTCTGCGGCGTAGAGCATCGAGGACTCTCGCTGGGGCAGGCGGGCCAGAATCTCTTCCAGCAGGCCCTCGTAGTCGGTGCTCTTTCCGGCCCGCAGTGTTTCCAGGATGCGCGTCTTCACCGCCTCCCACTCGCCCTGGCCCACCGCCCTGCCCGCCAGTCGGGCGAACAGGGCGTCGGCCTGCGGCGTGGGCCGGAAGACGATGCTCGATCGCCCTGCTCCCTGTCCCTTTCCCCGCAGGACGTACTCCGACTGCACCAGACCCCGTTCCTCCAGCAGCCGCAGCATGTCGTAGGCGGTGATCTTGCTGATCCCTAATCGCTGGGCAACGGCGGTATAGTGCAGCGGCTCCCGCGCCTCGCGGTACAGGTCGAGGAAGGCGCTCAAGAATGCTCTCTGCCGGCCTGTAAGTTTCTTTGCCATTCGTTCTCCACATCACGCTGGTATTCCAAAAAAGCCAAATAAATTATACCAGGTGTCTTTGCATTGTCAAGCCGGGAACCAGGGCAGGCGCAGGCGACGCTCATCGAACAGCAGCGCGCGCTGGCAACCTTTGAGGAGCGCGAGCGTATGGGCCGCGAGTTGCACGACGGGCTGGGGCAGGTGTTGGGCTACCTCAACGTGCAGGCCCAGGCCGTCGAAACGATGTTGGCCGCCGGACAAACCTCGCCGGCGCGGGCCAATCTCCGGCGCATCGTGCAGACGGCGCAAAAAGCCCACGCCGACATCCGCGACTTTATCCTGGGGCTGCACACAGAGGATACTCCCCACCAGGACTTGATAGGGGCTTTGATGCGAGTCGGCGAATCGGCGAGTCGGCAAGTCAACGGAGGCATCCGGTTCCTGCTTTGGTCTGACGATGATGCGCGAACGGGCACAAGCGGTGGGCGGGCAGGTGGAAATCCGTTCCGCGCCGGGGCAGGGCACCCGCATTCTCGTTCACATCCCGCGTCTGGACACTGCGCCTGGCGGTGATGCGGCGACGTCCGGCCTGACCGGGCTACGCCTGTTGCTGGTGGATGACCACCCGCTGTTCCTGGAAGGGCTGCGCAGCCTGCTCACCGCGCGCGGCTTTACCGTGGTGGTGATGGCGCACGACGGCCAGGCTGCGCTCGAACAGACCCGCGCGCTGCGCCCCGACGTGGTGGTGATGGACGTGAACATGCCGGGCGATGGCGGCCTGGAAGCCACCTGCGCCATCAAAGCCGAACTGCCAAAGATCGTCATGCTCACCGTCGCCGAGGACAACGCGCACCTGTTCGAGGCTATCGAGAGATGAGAATTCTATAGCAACGCCTCCAGTTTTTGCCGTAGTACGTGTGCTGATTGGACGCCGACGACGCGATCCACTTCACGCCCGTTGTGAAAGTAGAGCAGCGTTGGGATACCTCGCACCCCGTACCGTTGCGGAGTGATAGGGTTGGCGTCCACGTCCAATTTGGCGACCAGCGCCTGGCCGGCGAACTCTCGTGCGAGTTCTTTGACCGTTGGCCCGACCATCATGCAGGGTCCGCACCAGGCGGCCCAAAGGTCCACCATCACCGGCACGTCCGCTCCCAACACCACACGCTCAAAGTCAGCGTCTGTCACAACTAGCGGCTGATCAGCGCCAGCCGGTGCTTTTTTCGACTCGTCGTAATTTGCCATCTTGTCTCCTTTTTTATTTGAGGTAATGCCGCAATTATACCCGCTTTGCCAGACTTGACAACCCACCAGAATAGAGTATAATGCCGCCCATCTTGTGAGGAGGTGCTTAATGCGCAAGGCAATGTTCAACATCAACGCAGTTCGGCCCCGTAACAACAACGGGGGTCAGTTGCTGCCTTGTCGCAGTGCGCCTATCACAAGTTGACCTAAAGTCACTTTTTGGCCGTGGGCGCTGCGACACCCACGGCCTTTTTTCTTGCGCCAGATTGGTTTATCTGCAAGGCCGTGGGCATTGTCCACGGCCTTGTTTGCTTCACTGCCAGACACTTTTTGTATGGAGGAGAAAACCATGCCAACAACATTATCGTTACCCCAGCATTTCACGAGCCGCCCGGCAACGCTGGACGATGTGGAAGCCGTCGTTGACCTCTTGAACACCTGCTCCACCGAGCAGATCGGTAAGCCGCGCAGCGAGGCGCACGAAATTCGCAACGATTGGCAGTCTCCCACCTTCAACCTGGAGACCGACACGCTGGTCGTGATCGCGCCGGATGGCAAGATCGTGGGCCACGCCGCAGTGTGGGACTCGGCCCCACACGTGCGCATCTACATGATGGCGGGAGATGTGCATCCCGAATACAAGGGGCAGGGCATCGGCACAGCACTCTGCCAGTGGGCGGAGGAGCGCGGACGACAGGCCATCCTCAAGGCGCCGGCGGGCACCCGCGTGGCGCTGCTGCAAGATAAGATAAGCACCGATACAACGGCTCAAGAGTTGCTGTGTAAGCAGGGCTACCAGTTGGCACGCCACAATTTCCGCATGGTCATCGAGATGAACGGGCCACCGCCGGACCCGGTTGTGCCCGACGGTATCACCATCCGCACCTTTGTCCGCGATCAGGACTTGTGCGCCCTCATCCTTGCAGATCGTGATGCCTTCCGCGATCACTGGGGGTACGTGGAGCACCCCTTTGAAGAGGAATACCAGGAGTGGGCACACTGGATAGACAACGATCCTGATCACGATCCGTCGCTCTGGTTCCTGGCTGTGGATGGGGAGGAAATCGCCGGCATGTCGTTGTGTCATCCCAAGACGGTCGAAGACCCGCAGATGGGGTGGGTCGAGTCGTTGGGTGTGCGGCGGCCCTGGCGGCGGCGCGGGCTGGCGTTGGCATTACTACACCACAGTTTCGGCGAGTTCTACCGGCGCGGCAAACGCAAGGTGGGCCTGGAAGTTGACACGCAGAGCCTCACCGGCGCTCTCCGTCTCTACGAGAAGGCCGGCATGCACGCAGATCGTCAATACGTTATGTATGAAAAGGAACTGCGTCCTGGAGAGGATCTGAGCACGCAGTCTTTGAAAGAGTGAGAAGCAAGGCAATGAACAATGAACATGAGAGACCAACACTGATCGTTGATGCTGACGACACGCTGTGGGAAAACAACATCTACTACGAGCAGTGCATCGCTGCTTTTGCAGAGTTGATGGTGGCACAGGGCTTTGGGCAGGAGGAAGCGGAGCACACTGTGGAAACGGTGGAGCGGGAGCGCATCCCCCAGGTGGGTTACGCGCCGCAAGAGTTCGCCCGCAGCCTGGTTTTCGCCTACCAACGTCTGTGCGAGCGTCACGGTCGAGCCGTCAAAAACGAGGTGTCAGATGATGTATGGGAGATCGGGCGGGCGGTGGTAGCGTATCCCATCGTCCTGCTCGACAGCGTGGTGGAAACCCTGGCCCGACTGAGCGACCATTGCCGCCTGCTCCTGTTGACCAAGGGTGACGAGGAAACGCAGGCGGACAAACTGGCGCGGTCGGGCCTGGGCCATTTCTTCGACGGGGTGCATATCGTACCGGAGAAGGACGCCGGGGTGATTCGAGGACTGGTGGCCGAGTATGATTTGCGGCCGGAGCAAACCTGGATGGTCGGTAACAGCCCGCGCTCTGACGTCAACCCGGCGTTGGAGGCAGGCATCGGCGCCATATACGTCCCACATCCGAACACCTGGTGTATGGAGCACGAAGAGATTGCCGAGTCGGAGCGGGTGATCGTTTTGAATAGTTTCGGGGAACTGAACGAGATGTTCTTTAACGCCGTTCCAAAAAAATAATCATCCCAGTGTCATTCTGAGCGGAATGCAGTGAAGCGAAGAATCTCGCATTACAGCGTCTAAACCGTCTGTCCAAGGCGAGATTCTTCGCCTCCGCTGCGCTCCGGCTCAGAATGACAGGCTACGACCTGGGATACTTTAAATTCTGGAACACCTTAAGCCAAAGGGAGGCAAAAGACGTGATCAAAGCAGTGATCTTTGACTACGGCGGCGTGCTGATGCGCACCGCCAATCCACCTCCGCGCCGCGAACTGGAGCAGCAGCTCGGGCTGCCAGTGGGTGACGCGAGCAAACTGGTGTTCGGGAGCCCGCTCTGGGAGGACGTCCGGCTGGGCCACATCAGCGACGCCGAGTTCTGGGCCGACGTGGGCCGGCGGCTGGGGCTTGATACCGAGGCCACGGCCGAGTTCCGGCGCGCCTTCCGGGCCGGTGACCGGCTGGACGAGGAACTGGTATCTCTCATCCGCCACCTGCGCGACGCGGGCTACCGCACCGGACTGCTCAGCAACGGCCCGACCAGCAGGCGCCGACACCTGGAGCAACTGGGCATTGCCGACAGTTTCGATGTCATCGTCGTCTCCGGCTGCGAGGGGCTGCTAAAGCCCGATCCTGCGATCTTCCAACTGGCGTTGGAGCGGCTGGGCGTGGCGGCGGAAGAAGCAGTCTTTGTGGATGACTTTCGGGAGAACGTGGCCGCGGCCCGGCAGGTTGGACTGCATGCCACGCGCTTCCGTGGGCTGACGCCATTGCGCCGGTGGCTGCGCGACCTGGGCGTGCCCATCCCCGATCCCGTCCCCAACCCCCTGCCCGACGTGCGCGCCATCATCTTTGACTGGGGCGGCGTGGTGGAGGATTTACCGGACGACGCGCACATCGCCGCGTGGGAACGGCGTCTGGGGCTGGAAGCGGACACGCTGCCGGAGGCGCTGTGGGGTGAGGCGTGGCGGCAACTGTCGGTCGGCGCTATCACCAACGACGACTACACACAGCACATCGCCGCCGGGCTGGGCCTTCCCGACGCGGGGGCAGCAGGCCGTTTCATCGAAGAGTTCTACGCCGGTGACCGGTTCAACCCGGAGGTGATCGCCGCCATCCGTGCTCTGCGCGGCCACTACAAAGTCGCCTTGCTGAGCAACGCCTTTCCTGGCCAGGATGACCTGATCCGCGAGCAGTTCGGGCTCGATGTGCACTCCGAGTTCGACGCCTACGTCAACTCCGCCTATGTCGGCCTGCGCAAGCCCGACCCGGCCATCTTTCACCTGACGCTGGCCCGGCTGGGCGTCGCACCGCAGCAGGCGATCTTTTTGGACGATATGCTGCGCAACGTGGATTCTGCCCGCGAGTTGGGGATTCATACGGTGCAGTTTGTGGATCCGGCTGCGTCGCTGGCAGAGTTGGAGGCGTTGTTAGGACATTCGATAACGCGGATTCCAAGACATTAGCGGATTAAGAAATTTGTTCATTGTTCATTGGTTCATTGTTCATTGCTTGTGGAGGTTTGTTCACTATGTCAGCATCCAATACGCTTTCCAAGTTTGATTTCAAAACGACGGTCTCGGACAATCGTCTGGTTGGATTGTGGCGTATGATGACCGGCTTCCGGCTGGTTTACCTGGGGGCAGTCGCCGGTGTGGGCATCGCCGCTCTGCTCAGGACGGGCAACTATCTGTTACTGCGCTACTTTGTTGACGATGTCCTGGAACAAGAAAAACTTGGCGCTTTGCCGCTGATCGCACTGAGTTTCGTGGGGTTGGCGTTGGTTCAGGGCGCCTTCTCCTTCCTCAGCGGACGGTGGGCCGCCCAGACGGCGGAGGGGATCACGCGCCGGTTGCGCAACTACCTGTACGACCACATCCAGCGGCTGTCGTTCACTTATCACGACAAAACTCGGACCGGCGAACTGATCCAACGCGCCACCTCGGACGTGGATGCCGTGCGCCGATTCTTTGCCGATCAGGCCATCGGCATGGGGCGCATCGTGCTGCTCTTTGTGATCAACTTTGTTGCGTTGATCGAGTTGAATGCGCAACTAGCCCTACTCTCGATTGTGGTGGTGCCGCTGATCGTGGTCATGTCGGCCTTTTTCTTCACAAAGGTCTCAAAGGCTTACGAGGCTTTTCAGGAGCAGGAGGCCAAACTGTCCACGACTTTGCAAGAGAACCTGACCGGCGTGCGGGTGGTCAAGGCATTTGCCCGGCAAGAGTACGAGCAGGAAAAGTTCGAGATAGACAACTGGGAACAATTCCAACGCGGACGGCGGCTGGTAACGATGCATTCGCTGTTCTGGCCGCTCTCGGACATCCTGTGTGGCGCACAGATGTTGGGAGGCTTTTTTGCCGGGGCGCTGATGGCCTTGAACGGCACGATCACGGTGGGCACCTACCTGGCTTACGCCGGGCTGGTCGTGTGGATCATCTGGCCCATGCGCAACCTGGGCCGGTTGATCGTGCACATGTCCACCGGAATGGTCTCTTATGGGCGAGTGATCGAGTTGATCAAAGAAACGCGCGAGCCCCTGGACGCAGGCGACTATGTGCCGCCTGACAATGTGCGTGGGGAGATCGTTTTCCGTGACGTCAGTTTCGAGTACGCTTCGACTGGGCTCAGCGCAGGCGACGGCACAGTGCTGAAGGACATCAGTTTCCACTGCCAGCCGGGGCAGGCCGTGGCTTTGCTCGGTTCGACCGGGTCGGGCAAGACGTCGCTAGTCAATCTCCTACCCCGCTTCTACGAGTACAATGGTGGCAGCCTGACGCTCGACGGGGTGGAACTGAAAGAGTATCCGCGCCACTTTTTGCGGCGGCAGATCGGCATCGTCGAGCAAGAGCCGTTCCTGTTCTCCCGCACCATCCGCGAGAACATCGCCTACGGGGTTGAGCAAGAGGTCTCTGATGAGGAAGTCGAAGCCGCTGCCCGGGCCGCGGCCATCCACGACGTGATCGAGTCGTTTCCCGACGGGTACAACACGTTGGTCGGCGAGAAGGGGGTCACGCTCTCCGGCGGGCAAAAGCAGCGCGTCGCCATCGCCCGCACGCTGCTCAAAGACCCGCGCATCCTCATCCTGGACGACGCCACTTCGTCGGTGGACACAGAGACCGAGGGGCTGATCCGCGCAGCGCTGGAGCGATTGATGCAGGATCGCACTTCCTTCATCATCGCCCACCGCGTCCAGAGTGTGATGAACGCTGACCTGATCCTGGTGCTCGACCAGGGCCGGATCGTGCAGCGGGGCACACACGAAACGTTGATGGCGCAGGAGGGCATTTACCGCCGGATTTACGACATGCAGGCCCGCGTCGAGGACGAGTTGGAGAAGGAGATAGGCGGCCACCTTCCCGAAAGCTCTGAGCTTTCGGGAAGATGGAGAAGGAGATAGCCGATGTCGCATTTTGAGTTTGAAGAAGAAGAATTCACGACCCAGTTCAGCGGCCAGACGATCCTCCGCATCCTGGCTCAGACCAAACCACATTGGCCGTGGCTGGTCGGTTTTCTGGTGGCCATCGCGTTGGTGTCGGCAATGGACTCGTATTTCACGTTCCTCAGCAAGCAGATCGTGGATCAGGGCATCCTGGCGGGCGACAAGGAGAGGCTGATCCAGATCGTCACTTTGTACGGTTCGCTGATCGTCGTGCAGGCTGCGGCCGCCTTTGCCTTCATCTTCCTGACCGGCATCCTGGGAGAGCGCATCCGGTACGACCTGCGGAAAAAGATGTTCAACCACCTGCAAGAACTGTCCTTCTCCTACTTTGACCGGACGCCGGTGGGCTGGATCATATCGCGCGTCACCTCCGACTCGAGTCGTATGGCTGAGTTGGTGACCTGGGGGCTGTTGGACGTCACTTGGGGCTTTATGAACATCACTACAGGCATCTACTTTATGATGATCATCAACTGGAAACTGGCTCTCGTAGTGTTAGCCATCATCCCGGTGCTGGTGGTCGTGGCGGCCCGGTTCAAGATAAAAATCATTGTCGAGTACCGCAAAGTGCGCAAACTCAACTCGAAAATCACCGGGGCGTACAACGAGAACATCCAGGGTGTGCGGGTGGTCAAGGCGCTCTGTCGGGAGCAGGAGAACCTGCGCGAGTTCGGCGAACTTACGGGCGAGATGTATAATGCCTCCTACCGGGCAGCGTATCTGTCGGCGCTGTTCCTGCCGGTGGTGCAACTGATCAGCGCGCTGGCGTTGGGCAGTGTCGTCTGGTACGGCGGCCTGCAGGTGCAGGTAGGCGCTCTGACCATCGGTGGCATCCAGGCGTTCGTCGGGTACATCACCTTTATGCTGTGGCCGATCCAGGACCTGGCCCGTGTCTACGCCGAGATGCAGCACACCATCGCCTCGGCAGAGCGCGTCTTTTCGCTCGTTGACGCGGTACCCGAGGTGACCGACCGGCCCGGCGCAGTTGATCCAGGCACCATCCGGGGCGACGTCGAGTTCGACCACGTGGATTTCTGGTACGAGGAGGACAACCCGGTGCTGCGGGACTTGTCACTGAAGGTGAATCGGGGCGAGACAATCGCGCTGGTCGGGCCGACGGGCGGGGGCAAGTCCACCATCGTCAACCTGGTGTGCCGCTTTTACGAACCGACGGGAGGCGCTATCCGCATCGGCGGGCGGGATTACACTGAACTGTCGCTGCACGGCATCCAGTCGCGCATCGGGGTGGTGTTGCAGACGCCGCACCTCTTCTCCGGCACCATCCGTGAGAACATCCGCTACGGGCGGCTGGACGCCAGCGACGAGGAGGTCGTCGAAGCGGCGAAACTGGCCGGGGCCCACGACTTTATCGTCACGTTGGAAAAGGGGTACGACGAAGAGGTGGGCGAGGGCGGCGTGCTGCTCTCGGTCGGCCAAAAGCAGTTGGTCAGTCTGGCGAGGGCGGTGCTGGCGCAGCCCGAGATTTTCATCATGGATGAGGCGACCAGTTCGGTGGACACGCTGACCGAGGCGTTGATCCAGCAGGGGATGGAGACGCTGATGCAGGACCGCACCAGTTTCATCATCGCCCACCGCCTCTCGACGATCAAGCGGGCGGACCGCATCCTGGTCATCGAGGACGGGCGCATCGCAGAGATGGGCAGCCACGCGGCTCTGCTGCGCGCCGGAGGGCACTACCACCGGCTGTACACACGGCAATTCCGCCGCCAGTTGGAGCAGGAGTATGACATGTTCAAGGCGCCAAGCCT
>CAYQTW010000011.1:9294-19644 GCA_964420485.1 uncultured Anaerolineales bacterium | reverse complement strand
AGCGTGAATCTGCGTCAATCTGCGTCCGAATGTTAAATTTGTCGGCCAATCAGGTCAAGACCTCTGCCTCCCAGACCTCGGAGGTTCCGGAAAACCTCCGAGGTCTCCGGATCTCTCAAGCGCAACGACTAAAAGTACACGAACGTCATGCTACACTTGTCGCCATCGCGCTCGACCGCACCCAGGCGCACTTTTTCGCCTAGCTGCCTCAATGCCGCGCCGTAGATGGCCCTGACCGGACAGATGTAGGCTGGGACACCGGCTGCCTCCAGTGCCTCGTATACCTGCGCGAACATGCAGCCCTCGGCGTAGACAGAGACAGAGTCATCGCTGACCTCGACGCGGAACTCGGTGCCGACGTCGAACTCGTCTACCAGCAGCCGCCCGATTTCCGCAGCCCAGTCTTCCACACTCTCGCCTGCCAGTTCCAACCCCATCTCCTTCTCCATCACACTGAGGATAGACTTGCCGAATGTGGTGGTCAGGCCCACGGCGGATTCGCCCATCACTTTCCACAGTCCATCCCCCAGAGCGGCCAGGATATAGTTGGTCAATCGCAGACGACTAGCCTTTTTCTGTTCCATAGTAGCCATTTTCATTTACCTCCATTCTCGATTCTATATTCTACAGGACAGCGCCGATATTGGCGGCGATCTCGCGCGCCTCTCGGAAAACCATGCCCAGAACAGCATCCTTGGACGTGGCACCGACGAACACAGTGTACTCGTCAATTGCCGTGACGACAACGTTGCCAGCGTCCGATTGGATCACCGCCTGATAGAGCGTGCCGCGTTCCAACTGGGCGCTGGTGCGCTTGGCGATGCCGTAGAACGCCGCCGCCTGAGCGCCGAGATTGTCCTCGTCCAACTTGCCGGTCACGACGGCGGACAGCACCATGCCATCGGTGCCGACGACAGCGCCGCTCTCGATGTCAGCGCTGGCCGACACTCCTTCCTTTAACAGATCGGCCAGTATGTCGGCCTTCTTCCTCGTAGCCATTGTTTTCACCTCCATTGTTTTCAAATCTGGTTCAGTCAATTCCAATTCGTCCAGCCCCTCACATCCAGCATTGCGCTCGTCAATCCGGCGCATACCTTCCAGGAGCAACCCGGACCAGCCAACGGTCACGGTTCGTTCGGGCGGGACAACACCCATCTTCCAATCGAACTCGCCGTCCTCCCAGGTCAAAAGTTCATACACTGCCTCCTCTCCCACCCGTGAACCCAGCGTAGCGTGCACGACGTTGCCATCGGCGAAGAAAATATATCCCGCCTGTCCCAGGCGCCTGATCCGCAGGCAGGCCTGGTTGCGCTCGGCGCAACCCATCTGGATGATACTGGGCAGGCTCAACGTGCGCAGGTTGCCCCGCACCGCCGTGTCGCACCCTTGCTTCAGGTTGCGCCGCACCGTGGCGACCAGAGTCTCGGCGTTCACCGGTTTATCCAGGAACTCGCACGCACCCAGCCGCAGCGCCTCGACCACGGTCTCCTTCGTCCCATAAGCGGTAAGGATGACCACGGCGGCATCCGCGTCGTACTCTTTGAGCGCCGCCAACACCTCTAGCCCATCCACATTGGGCATCTTTATATCCACCAGCGCCAGGTCAAAGTGATCGCTCTTGTACAGACCAATCGCCTCGGCCCCGCTGGTGACGCCGCGCGCCTCAAAGCCTTCCAGTTCCAACATTCTGGCGCACGATTTGACCACGTTCGGTTCGTCGTCCACTATCAGGATGCGCTTGCTTGAGTCAGCCATCTGCAGTGATAATGTCAGTCTTCATAGTGCCATCACATTTATTCACGGCTCAGAGGAACGTGTCGTCCCCATCTGAGACAGTGATCTTTTTGAGCCAAGTAGACCAATCTTTGCGGCGATCTCTTGCGCTTCTCGGAAAATCATGCCCAGGACAGCATCCTGAGCAGTGGTACCGACGAACATTGTGTGCTCGTCAATCGCCGTGACGACAATGTTGCCCTTGTCCGATTGGATCACCGCTTGATAAAGTGTGCCGCGTCCCAACTGGGCACTGGTGTGTTTGGCGATACCGTAAAAGAGAGCCGCCTGAGCGCCGAGATCGTCCTCGTCCAACTTGCCGGTCGTGGCGGCGGACAGCACCACGCCGTCGGCGCCGATGACAGCGCCACTCTCAATGTTGGCGCTGGCCGCCATCTCTTGCTTCAGCACACCGGCCAGCGTATCCGCTCCCTCTTTTGCAGCCACTGCCTGTGGCCCTATCCTCTCCAGCCCCTTCCACCCGGCGGCGCGTTCGCCCACTTGACACACGCCTTCCAGGAGCTCATTGGACCACGCGGCGTCTATAGTTCGTTCGGGCGGGGGCACGTCCATCTCTAACTCGAACTCGCCATCTTGCCAGTCCAACAGGGCATCTATGTCCATCTCTCCGTCCAAGTCCTGTATCACGTGTACGATCTGGCCACTCTCAAAGTACAGGCCGATCTGTCTGTCCGCGGATCGAACGAACAAACAAGATTGATTTCCATTCTTACAGGCAATTTGAATGACGGCGCTCAGACTCATATCACTCAGACTACCTTTTAGTGCCAGTGTCATTTTACCCCCATAACCAGTGCATAGCCGGCTGTGCCTCACGCATCCACATAGAGACCTGGGAGGTCAGGGGCCCAGGATCGGGCCCCCGACCCACTGCGCGGCAGATGGTGTATCCTAGATCCTCTCCCAGGTGATGATCGAGCCTTTGCCTTCTTCCCACTTTTCGATATTGCTCATAGCCTTTACACCCTTGCGGTCGAGGATGGCGTCTCCGACGCACAGGAGCGGGCAGATAAAGGATTGGCTCACCCCGGCAGCCATCAGATCGTTGGTCAGTCCACGCAGGACGCAGTTTTTGACCTTGAGCGTGATCTGATCGTTATCGCCCGAGGCCTCTACGCTCTCCGCCATACCGAACTCGTCCACGGCGATCCTGCCGACCTCCTTGGCAATGTCCAGGAGCGAATCGCCGCCCAGTTCCAACCCCATCTCCTTTTCCAGGACAGGCACGATCTGAGCGCCGATCACGTGGCTCAACCCCAGGGCTCCATCGCCCAGCATGTCCCAGATACCAGCGCCCAAGCCATACAGGGTCAACTTTGCCAAACGGTACATGTTGGCTTTCTTTTGTTCGTCAGTAGCCATCTTATTTTCTCCTTGTCTCCTTGTCTACTTGCTACTTGTCTACTTTTCCGACTAGCCCATCGTCTGGGCCACGTCGGCGGCAACGTCTCGCATTTCCAG
The DNA here is from genome assembly GCA_964420485.1 of uncultured Anaerolineales bacterium. Taxonomy (GTDB): domain Bacteria; phylum Chloroflexota; class Anaerolineae; order B4-G1; family B4-G1; genus CAYQTW01. The sequence goes on along the minus strand of CAYQTW010000011.1, from coordinate 16,389 downwards.
CAGGGCCATACCCAGATTCACGTCCGCGGCGGTCAAACCCATCACCATAGCCTTGGACCCGGCCTCTATCGTAATGATCCAGCCCTCTTTGCCCTCCAAGATAGCGGTCTCAAAGTCGCCACACTTGAGGTTGCCGAGGGCGCGCTTGCTCAGACCGAGCAGCGCCGCGCCTTCAGCGCCCACGCGGGTGGCGTCGTGGCCTCCCATCGGCAGGTTCGAGGCCAACACCAGGCCGTCGTAGCCGACGATGGCGGCCCCATTGATGTCACCCGACTCGGCCAGCAGGGTCTCCAGGCGCTCGGCCAGTACTTGACTACGTCTCTTTGTTGCCATTTTATTTACCTCCTGTGGTTGTTCTTGCAATACATCCGATTGCTCTTCCAATTCGTCCAGCCCGTCCCATCCGGCATTGCGCTCGTCAATCCGGCGCATACCTTCCAGGAGCAACCCGGACCAGCCAACGGTCACGGTTCGTTCGGGCGGGACAACACCCATCTTCCAATCGAACTCGCCGTCCTCCCAGGTCAAAAGTTCATACACTGCCTCCTCTCCCACCCGTGAACCCAGCGTAGCGTGCACGACGTTGCCATCGGCGAAGAAAATATATCCCGCCTGTCCCAGGCGCCTGATCCGCAGGCAGGCCTGGTTGCGCTCGGCGCAACCCATCTGGATGATACTGGGCAGGCTCAACGTGCGCAGGTTGCCCCGCACCGCCGTGTCGCACCCTTGCTTCAGGTTGCGCCGCACCGTGGCGACCAGAGTCTCGGCGTTCACCGGTTTATCCAGGAACTCGCACGCACCCAGCCGCAGCGCCTCGACCACGGTCTCCTTCGTCCCATAAGCGGTAAGGATGACCACGGCGGCATCCGCGTCGTACTCTTTGAGCGCCGCCAACACCTCTAGCCCATCCACATTGGGCATCTTTATATCCACCAGCGCCAGGTCAAAGTGATCGCTCTTGTACAGACCAATCGCCTCGGCCCCGCTGGTGACGCCGCGCGCCTCAAAGCCTTCCAGTTCCAACATTCTGGCGCACGATTTGACCACGTTCGGTTCGTCGTCCACTATCAGGATGCGCTTGGCTGCCATGGGTCATTTCTCCACAGGACTTGTTTAGAACACGGATTGGCAGGATTAACGGATAGATGAGCAAGATTAACGGATAGATGGGCAAGATTTAACTGATTTTGACCAGGCGGACGACACGTCCGCCGCGAGCCTGGGCAGTTACGTCCGATCCGTCAATCCTGCCCATCCGTGTTCTACAGTCCCCCGAAAGCCTCTTCCAGTTCACCCGCCAGCGTGGCGCCAAAGTCGGCGCTCACGATCTCGGCGGGCTGCTCCTGCAAAGTCTCGAATTGCTCGATCAGGGGGAGCAAGGCCCTGGCCGCCCGTGTACTAAAGAGGCGCACCAGACCAATCTGTACCGTAGTGCGAAAGATGACGGCCAGGAGAAAACTGTTCTCGACGGCGCAGAGATAAACGTTATAGTCCTTCCCCTCGTGCAGGTGTATCTTGAAAGGCCGGTCTTCGCCTACCATCGTAGCCATCTCGGCCGTGGCCGCCATATCGCCGGCGGCCAGGGCAGCAAAGATAGTCGTATCGAGGAAATCGGCCGTTCCCTGCCGGCCGATCAACTGGCCACTGACATCGGCCAAGAAAACGCAGGTGGCGCCGGTCTTGCGTTCCAGTTCGACCAGGATGTGCTCGACCTCGTCCGCCAACTGTGGCGAAATCATCAATCCTCTGGACATTTTGCACCTCGGGTAAGGTTAAGGGTAAGACGCCGGCGGTAGGGGCGCGGTCCCCGCACCCCCACACGCGGTCGGATCGTCAGCCGGTAGGGGCGCGGTCCCCGCACCCCCACACGCGGTCGGATCGTCAGCCGGTAGGGGCGCGGTCCCCGCGCCCCCACACGCGGTCGGATTGTTAGGCGGCAGTGCGTCGGCGGCGCAGCCGCTCGATGGCTGCCTTAAGACTGGCCCGCATACGCTCGAGTGATTCAGCCAGCATTTCCATCTCGTCGCCCGTCTTGACGTCAATCACCACGTCCAGGTCGCCCCGGCTGATGTCCTCCGCCGCCTGGCTGAGTTGCACCGCAGCGCGGGTCAACTGCTGGGCCACAGAGTAGGCCACCACGACGGCGATCACAGCGACGACGACGAACGCGACAAGCACGACGATGAGGATCGTCTGCGTCCGCGCCAGCGTCTCCTCCTCTTCCGCAAGGGCCCGCGAGCGCGCCGTTCTCACCAACGTGATGAGAGGCTCCAGGGCGCCGTGTCCCTTGCCCCTCATAATCGCGTCGGCGGCCTCCTGGCCCTGAGATTGATAAACCGGCAGCGCCTGCTTCCAGGCCTGGAGAAAGTCGGCGTATTCGGTCTGGAACTCGGCATAGAGTTGTTTCTCCTCGTCGGTGGCCCGTGGGCCGGCCAGGTAGGCTTCGATGTCAGGCACCCACTCGGTCTCCAGACGGCTCTTTTTGTCCGCGAACTCGGCCAGTTCCTTTTCGAGAGTGGCCGGGTCCGTGCCGCGCAAGAGTATGTTCTTGGTCGCCCACGTCATCTCGTCCAAGTCTCCCCGGATGCCAAAGGCGTACACAGCGACGTCCAGGTCCTCCGCCACGTCACTCATCGTCGTAGCGGTGCTGTTCAACTCGTAGAGGCCAAAGCCACCGGCGACCACCAGCAACACCACCACCAGACCAAAGCCCAACCCCAGTTTACGTCCAATCGTCAATTTCATTTTCGTCTCCTTTTTTACTTGTAGGTTGGAATGGCATTCCGACTTACGGTCATAGACCCTTTAACATCTCTAACATGATCTGCTGAAAGCGCAGCCGTTTCTGCTCGTCGCCTATCTCGGCGCTGACTCGTTCCACCAGCGCGGCCACTTTCTCACGGGGGAAGGACTCTCGCGTCTCCCCCAGGGCCTCGATCTCCTCGTCAACGATCAGCGGGGCCAGCGGCCCCATCACTTCGGTGAACTCACTGTCGAGCCGCCCGAAAAAGCCGCCGTTGATGGTAGCCCTGGGCGGGGACGTGGGCTTTTCCATCACCTCCAACAGGCCGGCCGTGGTCAGGCCATAGAGCCACCTGGCTACCGTGAACTCGTCCTGTCCCAGTTCGTCGGCGATCTCGGCCACGTCGCGCGCGCCGTTCACCTGGGCCAGCACCTGCCACTCCTCCGGTTGCAAACTGACCGCGCCCGCCGAGCCGCTGGGCGAGAGCCTAAAGATCACGCCGGTCGAGGGGATCATGCTCTTGATGTCCCCCCACTCCTCGGCCCTTCTGACCCCTTCCAGCAGCAACTGTTCGGTTGGGATCGTCACCGACTGCTCGGAGGGGGCAGCACCGGCCACAAAGTTAAAGTCCCCCTCCATCCAGCCCATCAGAGTGTAGATGACATCTTCTCCCACCTGCACACCGCTCACCGCGTGCACGATGATACCGTCTTGCAGATAGATTTCGCCGCTATTGGGGCCGGCTGTCAGATCGAGCCGGCCGGTCTGCCTCCCCGAACTGAGCAGTTTCAGGATATCCACCAACGACAATTGAGCCAGATTTCCAGTCAATACTTTCATTTTTCACCTCAACCTTAATTAACCTCTCTCCACGGCCCGGGCCGTGAGTTGACGTTGGGCAGCCTTATCCTGCTTGAGCCTGGCCACAGCCACGTTGATCGTCATCCTGAGCAGCGCCAGATCGGTCTGCACCTGGCAGAGGACGATCAGAATGGCAGTGTCCAGGTCACGAACCACCAGTCCACCCCTCTCGTACTGCAAGTCCAGTTCACCTGTGGGTTCCCCCGCGGACTGCAAGGCGACCATCATCTGCACCACCTCGCGGCCAATGGCGTCCAGCATCTCCGCGTCAAGGCCGGGTGGCGCGTCGCCGGCGATCACCGCGCCTCGATTATCGCAGATGAACGAGCCGCGCACACCCATCACGCCGTTGATCTCTGCCAGGCTTTTTTTCATCCCACTACCTCGCTAACCCAGCAATTCGGGCAGCGCCGCCACCAGGCCGAATTTTTCTATGGCTGCGGCGTGTGTCTCCTTCACCGCTTCCAGTTCGGCCCTGATGCGAGCGGTCAGGTTCGCCCGCGGCGCTTCGCTTGCCAGTTTGCCGGCGGTGATGTTCAGGCAATCCCCCAGCGCCCGGCTAAAGTCCTTTACCCTCTCGCCGTGGAAAGTGATCTGCCCGTCCCGGTAGTCGAACTCGCCGGCGAACGGATCAAGGAACAAGTAATCGTCAGCCTTTTCAATCAGAGTATCCTTAAAAGTATTCAAAAACTGTCCACTCTCGAACTGGCTATCGGCCACCCGCTCCACGGCGGCAATGATCGCCTGCCAGGCTCCCAGCAGTTCCGGCAACGCAAAACCGGTTGCGATCTCGGTGCCGGCGGCGAACGCCTCCTCGGCGGCAGCCTTGTAGACGTTAAAAGTCGCGCCCAGCGCGGAAGCGGCCTCGACGATGCGCGGCATCGTCTCCACGCCGGAATACGCATCGCCGTTCGTGGAGAACACACTCTCGATGACCCCTCCGTCCTGAAAAAAGATGACGCCAACGCTTTTCCCGTCTCGCATCACCACCTCGACGTAGCCCATGTGCCCTTCGCTCTTTAACTTGGCGAGCAACTTTCCCAGGCTGGTAAAGTCAGTGCTCAGGTCTTTGTACACCACTTCGCTCTTTAGCACGCTGGTCAGCATGACCACCATCTCTGGCGAGAGAGCATAGACACTGAGCGCGCCGTCCCTCTCTTTGACTTGGGCCGTAATGGCGCTCACGGCCTCCTGCCCAATGCGTCTGCTCCCCCTGGCCTCTTCGACGGCGTTGACGACGTTGCCGCTGTCGAGGAACAGGATACCTTCGTACTCCCAGAAACTGACCTGCACGTAGCCGGTAACACTGTTGATTTGCAGGTTCAGGAGCAGTTCACCAAAATTGGTAAAAGAGGTATTCAGATTCTCGTATAACGGTTTACCTTTGGGAAAAATCATTTTTTGCCTCCTTGTTTTTTTCCAGACCTGGAGGTCTCTCCGAGTCTCACCGGTAGCGGCGCAAGGTCGTCTGAACAACCGGGGCGACAGTCTCCGCCGCCGCCTGCCGCGTGAGAGAGAGAGCGATATAGTTCTGCCCATAAGCGACGATCAACAGGCCCCGCTCCCTTCCCCGGCGGACGAACTGTTTGAACGCACCGGAGCCGGCGAGATAGCCCAGCGCCTCGGCCTGCCGTCCCAGGGAAGTAGTCACAGTCGCCATCTTGACGGGATCGCCGTCCGCGCCCTGGCCCAGGATCGTGCCCTCCTGTGAGCAGATAACCACGCCCTCGACACCACTGATCCTGCTCAAACCTCGAGCCAATCGCTCCATACTCTCCCCTCTATTCTCCATTCGCTCCTCTGTTATCTCCATCTCGTCCCAATCCACCTCAAACCCTGCTGCGCGCTCGTCAATGCGGCGCATACCTTCCAGGAGCAACCCGGACCAGCCGGTGGTTACGGTTCGTTCGGGCGCTGGAACACCCATCTCTAACTCGAAATCCCCGCCCTCCCAGGTCAACAGTTCATATATCGCCTCCTCTCCCACCCGTGAACCCAGCGTAGCGTGCACGACGTTGCCATCTGTGAAAAATACGTACCCCTCCTGCCCCCGGCGCCTGACGCGCAGGCGGGCCTGCTCGCGCTCGGTGCAACTGATCTGGACGATGTTAGGCAGACTTATGCTGCGCAGATTGCCCCGCACCACCGTGCTGTCGTTTTCTTGCTCCAGGATGCGATGCACCGTAGAGACCAGGTGACTGGCGTCCAGCGGCTTTTCCAGGAACTCGCACGCGCCCAACCGCAGCGCATCGAGAATGTTCTCCTTTGTGCTATAGGCGGTAAAGATAATCACCATCACGTCGGGGTTGTACTTTTTGAGCGCCGCCATCACCTCCAGCCCGTCCATGCCGGGCATCTTGAGGTCCACCAGCGCCAGGTCAAAGTGATCGCTCTTGTACAGACCAATCGCCTCAGTGCCGCTGGTAGCGCCTTGCACCTCAAAGCCTTCCAGTTCCAACATTCTGGCGCACGACTTGACGACGTTCGGTTCGTCGTCCACTACCAGGATACGTTTACCTCTCACAGACAGCCTCGCTTCACGCTTCACGCTTCCGTGAACAGCGTGTCCAATTCTGTCATCAGGGAGGAGCCGAAATCCTCATCCAGGGGTTGTACCGGCGTAGTGGTCTCGGCGGTCGAAATGATGACCAGCAAACGCTCAATCGTGCGCCGCGTGTAGAGCCACACGATTCCGATGCGGCTGGTCTGCACCCGCCGGTCGTAGACGATGGCCAGGAAAAGGTTATCGCCCACGTTGGCCGAGTAGACCTCGTAATGTACGCCCTCGTGAAAATTAAGGTTGACCGCCTCACCGCCGCCGAATTGGCGCTCTAGTTCGACACTGGCGGTGAAACCACCGGCCAGAAGGGAAAGCAGGGTGCTGGTGTCAAGGCTGCTGGCGTCCCCCACCTCTGCCAATCGCTGGCCCTGCATATCGGCCAACAAAATGCAGCGGGCGCCGATGTCATAGCGCAATCTCTCCAACTGCTGGGCAATGGCCTCGAAAGATTCGCCGGAGAGCACGACGAGACCTGGCCTGCTGACGGCCACGTCACTCAACGCTTTATGTACCGTCTGCGTAAAGTCACCGATGTCGAATGGTTTGGTGATATAATGGTAGGCTTCCAGGCGGCGGGTCTCTGCCTCGATCTCGTCGTTGCCGTAGGCAGTGATGAGGATGGTGCGCGTCTGTGGGCTAGACGCCCGTACCCAGCGTATCAGTTCCAGCCCACTGATGCCCGGCATACGCAAATCTGTGACCAGCAAATCCACCGAGGAGCCGTCGAGCATCTCTAGCGCCTCCTCGCCGGAGTGAGCAACACTGACGTGATAATCCCGATTCGAGTGTTCCAGTGCCTTGCTCAGGAGAAAGGCTACCTTGGGTTCATCGTCTACAATAATAATGTTTCTAGTGGTCATCGTTTTGGATACCTGAGAACACGGATCAGCAGAATTGGCGGACCGGACTCGCTTTCCATGCAGCCGCGCTT
>CAYQTW010000011.1:0-9194 GCA_964420485.1 uncultured Anaerolineales bacterium | reverse complement strand
CCATGTAGCCGCGCTTTCCATAGCGCGCCTGAGAACACGGATCGGCAGAATTGGCGGACCGGACTGTACTTGGCACTAGTGTAACACAAAATTGCCGGTTGTGGGTTGCGGGGATATTCCAAAAGAGTTACGATTTCATTCTAGCGGGGGTTGAGGCAGCGGATAGAAAACGGATAAACGGATACGCCTCGCTCTCAACCTTTAAGAATATACCCACTGCCACGCACTGTGCATAAAAGGCACGGACGGGCCGGGTCACGCTCCAGTTTCTGGCGCAGGCGACAGATGTGGGAGCGCAGGAGGAGGCAGGCGTCCCGCTTGTCCAGGTCACAGCCACGCACGTGGGCCACCAGTTCGCGGCAAGAGACGACCCGATCCCGATGGCGCATCAGGTAGGTCAGGATGTCAAACTCGGTTGGCGTCAGATCAACCGGCCGGTCGCGCACGACGACAAGACGCTTGAGCGTATCCACGGTAATGTCCGGCGTCTGCAAGAAACGCCTGGTGGCAGGAGCAAAAGTCGCTCCCGGTTGTTGTACCGTAGCCTTGAAGCCGGTCAGGGCCCGCTCCAGCAAGGCTACCGGATTTTCGTGCTCCAGCCGTCGCTGCCGCTCGGCCAGGCCGGCCTCCACGGCGCGGACGATCTCTTTCACGGGGCTGGGCTTGAGCAAGTAGTCAAAGGCGCCGTGCCGGACGCCGGCGATGGCCGAAGTCAGCGTGGCGTAGGCGGTCAGGATGATGAACACCGTGTCCGGCGCCAGGGGATGTGCCTTCTCCAACACCTCGGTACCATCCATCCCCGGCATCTTGAGGTCGAGGATGACCAGGTCAAAGTGTTGGCTGGCCAAACACTCTAGCGCCTTTTGGCCGGAGGCGGCTTCTGTGGCCCGGTAGCCCAAACGCCCGAACAATTCGGCCAGCGGGCGGCGCGCCGCCAGATCGTCGTCCACGATGAGGATGTGGGCCTTGGGGAAAGGCGGCTCGGTTGTGAGACTTGATCGTCTGTTAATTGTCATTATTTCGGTCACTTCAGAACACGGATCGGTAGGATTGGCGGATCATGGGATTGGCGGATCACAAACATCTCACATCACCGGCAGATGCACGGTAAACGTCGTCCCCTCTCCCATCACGCTCTGAACAGTGATTTCGCCCCCGTGCCGCTCGATTATGTTGTGACTGATGGTCAGCCCTATGCCGGTGCCTTCCTCCCTGGTCGAGAAAAAAGGCTCAAAGATGCGGTCGAGATGATCGGGGGGTATCCCATCACCGGTGTCGGAGAAAGCCACCGTCAGATGTCCATCCTGGGCCAGGCGGCTCGAAACGCACAATGTCCCTCCCTCGGGCATGGCGCCCACGGCGTTGAGCACCAGGTTGAGGAAAACCTGGCCCAGTTCATCAGCAATCGCCATAACTGCTGGCAGATCGGGCGACAGGTCCCGCCGGAGTGCAATGTGACGATGTTGGAGATATTTGCTCGCCAATGCCAATACCTTTTCGACTACATCATTCAGATTCGTGGGCTTTGTCTCTCGCTGCGGCCTGCGCGCAAAATCGAGGATACGTTTTACCAGGCTCATCAGCCGCTGGACCTCCTCGTCGGCCATCTGGAGATACTCCTGCTGTTCGCCGGGCTCTAGCGCAAAGCTCAGCACGAGTTGCAGGCTGTTGTGGATGGCCTGGAGAGGATTGTTGATCTCGTGGGCCATCGAGGCGGCCAGCCGGCCGGTGGCGGCCAGTTTCTCGCTATGCACCAATTGGGCCCGCGATTGCTCCACCAACCGGTGCTGCTCCCGCTCCGCCTCGTACAAGCGGGCGTTCTCGATGGCGATGGCAGCCGAACCGGCCAACGTGCTCAGCAAATCCCGGTCGTGCTTGTCAAAAGGCCGGCCGGTTCTGTTGACTACTTCGATCACACCGATGACCTTCTCCTTGGACCTCAACGGCACGGCCAACAGCGAGCGCGTGGTCAGGCCAGTTGCAGCGTCAATGCGGCCGTAGAAGCGCGGATCGTCCTGCGCATCCCGAACCAGCACCGGCTGCGCCTCCTGCATGGCCCAGCCGGCGACGCCCTCCGTGGCCGGCATGCGCATACCCACAAGCGTCTCGGAGGCCGGGCCTACACTGGCGGCAAAGACCAGTTCATCACCGGTGGCATCATGTAGCAGCACCGACGCCGCTTCCGCATCCAGCATGGCCCTGGCCTGGGCCATAGCCAGTGTCAATACCTCGTCCAGGTCAAGTGTGGAGGTGGCGACCTGGCCCGCCTTGTTGAGGGCGGCCAGTTCTCTGGCGCGGCGCCGCGTCTCCTCGTACAGCCGCGCGTTCTCAATCGCCACCGCCGCCTGGGCGGCTAGAGTGGAGAGGAGCACCACATCGCCCTGGCTGAAGGCATCCACTTGAGCACTCTCGACGTTCAGCACCCCGATCACGCCTCTCTTTACCTTTAGCGGCACGGCCAGTTCCGACCGGGTGGCCGCACTGGCCTCCATGTACCTGGGATCCTCCCGCACGTCGGGCACGTAAAGCGGCTCCCCGTCGCGCGCCACCGTCACGGCGATCCCTTTCGCACTGCTCAGGGGTACTCTAGGCATTACTTCCTGCTCCGTCCCGCGCACCGCCAGCCGGTACAGTTCACCCCGTTCCTCGTCCACCAGTTCCAGGCTACAGGTTTCGAACTCGAACACCCGCTCGACGATGTCAAGCACTGCCCCGGCCACCTGCTCCATGTCCAGCGAGAGGGCTATCTCGCGGCTCAGATCGTGGACGGCAGCCAACCTCCTCCCCAGGCGCTGCTTCTCCACGGCCCGCCTGACTGTGGATCGAATAACATCAACGCTAAAAGGTTTAGTGACATAATCATAGGCCCCCTGTCGCAGCGCCTCGATGGCGGTCTCCAGTGAAGAGTGGGCGGTGAGCACAATTACCTCTATCTCGGGGTGCCGCTCGCGGATGCGTCCGAGTATCTCTATCCCGTCGAGATCGGGCAACATGAGATCGAGGATTGTTACGTGGGGTGGTTCTGTCTCGACCAGTTCCAAGGCGCGCCGGCCGTTGTCTGTGCATGCGACATCGTACCCCAGCGGAGCCAGGCAGCACGGCAGCAACTCGCACATCTCTGGATCGTCATCCACTACCAGGACTCTGTCTGGACTGACCACTACCTTAACCTCCACCTCAATCTCCACCTCAACCTCCACCTCAACCTTGATTTACCACTTGGCCAATGCCGCCTCCAGTTGCTGGCGCGTGACCTCTTCCTCGACATCAGTGGAGAGATGGCCGTCAACAGGCAAACTAAAGTGGAAAACAGACCCAATCCCCACCTCGCTCTCTAACCATATCCGCCCGCCGTGCAGCTCGACCAACCGGCGGCTGATGGAGAGCCCCAACCCCAAGCCGTCCACCTTCCGCGTGGTGGAAGCGTCCACCCGGCCAAATTCCTCGAAAATGGTCTCCCGGTACTCGAGCGGGATGCCGATGCCGGTGTCGGCCACGCTGACGACCACGTAGCCATCGTCACGCGACACTGACACGGCCACCCGCCCCTCCTCGGTGTACTTGACAGCATTGGTCAACAGATTGAGCAACACCTGTCGTACCCGCGTCTTGTCGGCCCGGATCACCGGCAAGTCAGGCTCCAACATCTGCACCAGTTCTATGGGTTTGTCCTCGATGAGCGTGGCAGTGATGGACACTGCATCCTCGACCAGTTCCGCCATGTCAACGTCGCCCAGTTTCAAGTGCATCTTGCCGGCCCAGATCTGGCTGATGTCGAGCACATTGTTGATCAGCCCCAACAGATGCTTGCCGCCCCTAAAGATGGCTTCCAGGTCCTCGCGTTGCTGATCGGCGAGTGGGCCATCTATCTCCTTCAACATCACACCCGAAAAGCCAATGATCGCATTGAGCGGGGTGCGCAGTTCGTGAGACATGCTGGCGATGAACTGGGATTTGAGTTGATCCATTTCCTGCAGTCGCTTGGCCGCATCTTCCAGTTGCTGGCTGCGCACCTGCAGATCGGCCAGCAGGCGCTCCCTTTCGGTCTCGGTTCTGACCAGGGCGGTGACATCACGCAATATCGCCACCACACCCATGTGAGCGCTTTTGGGACCCTCGACCGGGGACATGCTCGTCTGCACGACCCGGTCCGCTACCTCGAACACCGCTTCCATACCGTAGGGTGAGGACTCTGTCAGCGTGCCTATGATACCCGCGTCACCCGTTGGCGCCATGCAGCCCATGATCTGCCCAAAAGGGTTGCCGAGGACGTCATCTCGCTCCGCCCCCAGAATATCGAGCGCGGCACTGTTGGTCAGGATCACCTGATCGTTGGCGTCAGAGATGATCACCCCGTCGGCAATGCTTTCCAGGATGGCGCGTAACTGCCCGGTGTCCTGCTCCTGGCGGCGGATCACGTGCGCCAGGTCGCGTGATTGCCGGGCCGCGTTGGTGCGCAACTGAATATAGTGAAAGGCGATGGCTACCTGGCCGGCCAGAACGCGGCATAACTGCAATTGATGTGCGTCGAGCGCGGCGCCATCGTGGCCCAACACCAGTACCCCCTTCAGTCCGCCCTGCGAGGGAGAAAGCAGGAGCGGCAGAATTAGCGCCGCCTCCAGTTCGGTTTTCAGGATACGGTTCAAGGACTCTATGCGTCTCCCGTCCAGTTCGCGGGTTACGTTGACGGTCTGGCCGCGCGCGAGCGTCTCCGCCAGTACCGGGCTGGACTCGAGTGGGAAGGGGGAAAACACTTCTGGACTGTTCGTCTGCGGCCAGCGGGCGACCAGTCGCAGGTCGGGTGGGTCATTATCCTCCACCAGGAAGAGGGCGACCAGCCGCACATCCAGGATAAATGTCAGTGCCGCTCTCGTCGCTTCCAAGAGTTGCGTCAGATCGGGCGCGGCGAACAATGATGTGCTGACCTCCGACAAGCATGATGCATCCCGCAGGTCGGAGACTGCTTCATCGCCAGGCGTGGCCGGCACAACGACCTCTCGCTGCGGCATGACTTGCCACTGCCAGCGTTCCAGCCAGTCGAGCCAGGCGGCGGACAGAGCAGCCGTGGCGGCAGTCAGGACGGCGGCCCAGGAAGGCGCCATTGACAAGGGAATCAGCAGCCCGATGACGCCAGCCAGGAGCGTGCCGGCCACAGTCAGCACCCAGTCTCGTCTGCGGGCCGGACGGCGTAGTAGATTGAGCGCCGCCAGTCCTGCCAGGACCAACAAACTGTAAGCCCAGGTGATGGCGACCTGGGGCAACAATGGAGGCAAGCCCAGGGCAGTCTGTACCCACTGCCATAACGACATCCCGCACGCCAGAGTCACGGCTAGCAGACCGATACCGGCCAGCCGGTCGGCCCAGCGGATAGTAAGCGGCGGCGCCAAGAAGGGCCACGCCAGCAATATCAGACCGACCAAATCCAGCGCGACGGCCAGCCAGGCGGCGCCGGGCCATCCCGGCCGTAGCAGACCGACGACCAGCAGGCACAACCGGGCCGGCAGCCAGAGACCGGCGACGATGAGCAGATCAGAGGTTTCGCTTCCGCGCCTGCGCCGCCACGCGACCCATCCCAGCGCCACCATAACCATCCAGCACAACAGCGCGAGAACCTGCCCAGCCAGTAGGCCAGACAGCGATCCCGCGCTATGTTGACTGACTGTCATATTGTTCATCGTGTTTCCTTATCTGACGGCATGGATGCGCCAACTCGTTGGCGTCTTTGCCATCGTAACCCGTTCCCGCAAGACCGAAACAAGTTTCGGTATCTACAACCATGTAGAATCGAACAACCCGAGGACCGCCAGTACGCTGTGGCGGCCTCTGGTCTCCACTACCATTCTCTCGGGAAAGCAAGACTATCTTACCGCATCCCGCCTGCATTTTGGGTTACGGTTGTGTTACAAATAGGTTGTGGAATGAGAGGAATGGGTAGGGGCGGGCCCTGCGCCTGCCCCTACTGCTGATGACTCACGGGGATAAAGATACGGAAGGGGAATGGTTCGTAAGCCTGGTTCAGGCTCAAATAGTCACCGCTCCATCCACCAATGGCATAGATGGCAGTATCGAACACGACTACACCCGGACTGCGCCATTCTTCCACCAACGGTGTCTCGACGACACTCCAGGTATCGTCATCTGGGTTGTAGCGCTCGTTGAAGCCCAGGTAACTGGTCCGGCCACCCCCGCCGATGGCGTAGAGTTGGCCGCTCAAGGACACCAGCCCCAGTCCTCCCCGGCCCACGGCCAGTGAGGCGCACTCTTCCCACGTCCCTTCTGCCGGATCGTAAATAGTGCACGTGGTCAGTTCGCGCTCGCCATCATACCCGCCTACGACGTAGAGACGGCCATACAGGACAGCGACTGCGGCCAGGCCCCGCCCTGTGTGCATCGGCGTCCCCTCGGCCCAGGTGTTCATCTGCGGATCGTAGACGTACACCGTGGTGACGTACCGCTCACCGTCCCACCCGCCAAAGAGATAGAGCCTTTCGTCCAACGCCGCCAGCGCATAGGCGCAGCGTGGTTCTGGTAGGGGCGCGGTGACCGCGTCCCTACTGTCCTCGCGCCAAGAGCCGGCCTGGGCGTCGTACACATCGACCGCCCGCGTTGGTGTGCCTTCGGCATCGCAGCCACCTGGCACATACACGTCGGTACCGATCGTTGCAGCCGAGATATAGGCCCCTGGCGTGGGCTTGTCGCTCTCCCGCGTCCAGACGTCGTTCACGGGGTCGTAAGCCTCCATTGCGGCTGTGACTCCCTCGGGGCTCCGGCCTCCAATGGCCAGAATCCGGCCCTCGACTGTGGTCAGCGCCAGGTAGGCCCGGCGGGTGGGCATCTGGGCTCTCTCTTGCCAGGGGGATTCTGTGCTCGCTGCCGGAGCAACCACCGCTTGCTCTGACGGTTGGTCCAGGGGCAGGTCCGGTTCGGTGCTCGCCTGCGGCCGGCCGCGCGGCCACGTCACGGCTACCACGACTGCTACGAGCAACAGAGCTGCGAGCAACGTCAGGCGCTTGGACCAGGGCAGAGGCGGCTCCGGGGCGACCAACGGGGCTACAGCCGTCTCACCCACTGGCAGTTCTTCAGCGCCCTCCACCGTCACCCAGCCCTCGCGCACGGCGATCATTGTCGCCTCGGTGCGCGACTCGGCCCCCAGTTTGGCAAAGACGTTGCGCAGATGGACCTTGACGGTGTTGATGCTGATACTGAGCCGGTAGGCAACCTCGCGGTTGGTGACGCCGGTCGCTACCAGTTGCAGGATCTCTTTTTCGCGTTTGGTGAGGGTCTCGCCGTATTCAGACATACGTTTCACGTTTCACGTTTTACGTTTCACTCACGTCATCTTGACCACGATGTCGGAGAGCACGTTGGCCGCCTCGTCCCCCCGGTCGGCAGCATTACTCATGTGGCGGTAGATCTCGCGCAGTTTGAGCATTTCCACCACATGCTCTATGTCCTGGGGTCTGTGGAACAGTTCAGCGATGGCCTCTCGATAGACCGTCTCTATGCGGTTCTCGAGGGCTTTGGCCCGCACGGCATGGTCTTCGGCCACGCCGGGGTGGTCGGCCAGCCGCAGCACGCCCATGTAGATTTCGCGCGCGGCGTCGCATAGGAGGGAAGACATACGCCGCAAATAGTCATTGGGTTCCACTTCGAGGATGTCCATTTCGCCTACTGTGGTGTAACCATAGTCAATGATGTCGTCAATGGCACGCGAGAGAGCAAATATGTCCTCGCGGTCAATCGGCGTGACAAAGGTGCGGTTCAGTTCGTCAATCAAGATACGCCGCACCTCGTCGGCCTCTTTCTCCAACCGCGTGATGACTTGAGCCTGTTCCTTGCACGGATCATCCATGTACTCTTGCAATGCTTCCATACCTTTGATGGTACTATCGGCTTGTTGGATCAATAACTGGATAAACCGATCTGGTTGTGGTTTGAAGAAACGCTGTACCCAGCCCATATTTTCCTCCTACGTCATGAAACGGCGTATCACCAGGTAGACCAATGCCGCCAGGAGTGCTGAGGCGGGGATGGTCAGCACCCAGGCGGTGAGAATGTTGCCGGCAACATTCCAGCGTACCTTGCTCACGCGCTCGCCCGCCCCGACGCCCAGGATGGCCGAACTGACCACCTGCGTGGTGCTGACCGGGCCGCCCAGCAGTGCTGCACTCATAACTACCATTGCCGACGCCACCTGGGTGGTAAAGCCGTGCACCGGGCGGATTTTATAGAACTTTGCTCCCAGTGTGCGGATGATGCGCCAGCCCCCTACGGCCGTTCCCAGGGAAATCGCTCCGGCGCTGGCAGCGATTACCCACAGCGGCACCCGAAACTCTGTCAGGACACCGGCCCCTACCAGGCCCATCGTGATGATACCCATCGTTTTCTGGGCGTCGTTTGTCCCGTGGCCCAGCGCCAGCGCCAGCGCGGTAAAGGTCTGTGCCCGCTTAAAGAACCAGTTGATGCGCGGCGATGACCCTCGGGCCAGGAAGAGCACCAGTTTCATAGAGATGTACCCGCCGAACAGTCCCAGCAGGGGTGCCAGCAGCAGGGCAATGACGACTTTGAGCAACCCGTCAAGTTGCACAGCCTCTACGCCATAGCCCACGATGGCCGCGCCGACCAACCCGCCGATGAGGGCATGAGAAGAACTGGAGGGGATGCCGAGCAACCAGGTGATCACATTCCAGACGATTGCTGCGATGAGTGCTGCCAACACGACTGCCATTGTGCTCGCGTAAGGCTGCACCACTTTATGACCGATGGTAGTCGCGACGGCGACACCGAAAAGGAAGGGAGCAACACATTCCGCCGTCGCACTGAGCATCAGAGCACGTCGCGGACTCACGGCGCGCGACGAGATCATAGTAGCAACGATGTTGGCACTATCGTGAAAGCCGTTCAGGAAATCAAAGGCCAGGGCTGTGATGATGAAACCGATCAGTATTGGTGACATAGGGGGATTATAGCATGGTGGCGGGCATACGCAAGCACAGTACGTCCCCACCCTCGACGTTCGTTCTGCTACGAATCCCTCACGCACCTGCCCGTACACCGGAAAACGACCGAGAGGCCCGGCGGAGAGCCGGGCCTCTCTTTGTCGTACCGTCGCCAGAATTGCAAGTCTTGTGCGCTCTCAAGCCGTGCGCCGCTTGAGCAGTACAGTTCACTTACGAGGGAGGGTGACGACCCAC
>CAYQTW010000010.1:10308-19998 GCA_964420485.1 uncultured Anaerolineales bacterium | reverse complement strand
CCAGAAAACTGTCGTGAGCCCATTCCGCCAGCGTGTAAGGCCCGTTGCCCACAAAATGGCCCACCTCTGTCCAGTCCGGGTCGCCGCCGATGAGGTCCAACCGCACCGGGTAGGTGGTGTGCAGGGCCATGAGGCTGGGAAAGTGGCCCACCGGTTCCTTGAGAGTGAACTTTAGCATGTAGGTATCCACGGCGGTGACGCCAACTGCGCCGGGATCGGTGCTCTCCCCCTTATTGAACTCTTCCGCCCCGGCGATGACGTACATCAACTCGTCATAATAGTTCACCTCCGTGTCTGGGTCGAGCAGGCGGATGATGCCGTCCACGTAATGCTGGGCTGTCACCGGCTGATCGTCTGACCAGACCGCGTCGGGCCGCAAGGTTACGGTGTACACCAGGCTATCGGCGCTGACGGTGTACGTGGTCGCGCCCGCCGGCTCAATGCTGCCATCCGCCCGGTAGCGATACAGTCCCTCCATCAACTGAGCCAGTACCAGATCGTTACCGCCGCGATTGATGTCCAGCGTCGGCGGTTCGCTGCCCAGGGGATAGACCAGGGGGCCGCGAGACACTGTGCCGGCCTCGGCGCTGCGCATCGTCTCGTTGGCCATCACGATGACGACGTTGTTGAACATTGTCTCTCCCTCTGGGATGGCGGACGAGACTTGAGCGGTGAGCGTGACGACGACTGTCGCGCCGGGAGCCATCGTGCCCAATGAGCAAACGGCGGCGCCGCCCCAGCCCCCAGCAGTGATATTGCAAATCCCCGCCGGCGTTACGCCGGTGGCCCGCTGCCAGATATCCAGCGTGTCGGTCAGGACGACGTTGGTGGCGCTCTCCGTCATATTGTTGGTGACGACGATGGTATAGGTGAGCGCCTGGCCAGGGTTCACGATGACCGTGGATGCTCGCTTGGCGACGACCAGATCGAGCAGGAAAGGAGACGAGAACTCGGACGTGTTGCCACTTTCGTCTGTGGCAGTAGCGGTCAGGTGCGGGCCGGTGGGTGAATGACCAATGTCCAATGACCAATGACCAAAATCGTCCGCGATGGCGAAATCTTCGTACCAGCGCCCCTCATCGGCGTCGTCGGAAAAGACCTCGACCGTGCAGTTCGCGCAAGCGGTGCCGGCGACAGTGTTCGCACCCATGCTCGTGATCGCCGGCGCGGCGAGTTCGGCATTGCCGCCATCCCACAGCGCGATTCCCATCCCATCGTTGTCGTGGATGCTGTTCCGGCGGATAGAGTTGTGCATGGTGGTGATGTCATACACCAGCACACCGCTTTGAGCGTTGTAGGCGATGATATTCCCTGCGCCGGCTGTGTCACCCCCGATGACGTTGTAAGTAGCGCCGTTGCTGATGTTCACGCCGCTAAAGCCGTTGCCTATACTTACTGTGCCACTGGCGTCGGCGCCGATGTAATTGCCGCTGATGGTGTTGTACATCGTACCAGCGCCTTGTATGAACACACCGTCGCCATCGTTGCCGCTGATGACATTGCGCTCGTCAGGCGTGTCGCCGCCGATGGTGTTGTAACTGGCCCCCCAGGCAAGATAGACGCCGCTGCCATCATTGCCCAGGTCGCTGGCGCCGCTGGCGTCCGTGCCGATATAGTTGCCGCTGACGGTGTTGTAGCGGGTATTGCTGTCCTCAATACCGATACCACCGCCGTTGCCGCTGATGACATTGCGCTCGCCAGGCGTGTCACCACCGATGACGTTGTAGCGAGCGCCGTCGTGGATGGCTATCCCATTGGAGGAGTTGCCGATAATCGCCGTGCCGCTGATGTCGGTGCCGATATAGTTGCCAGAGACGGTGTTGGAGAGAGTGTTGCTGCCATGGAGCCGTATAGCCTCGCCCGATATGCCACCGCTGATCAGGTTGCGCTCTTCGGGTGTGTCGCCGCCGATCAGGTTGTGGTGCCCACCGTTGATGGCGATCCCGTTATCGCCGTTCGACTGGGCGAACGTGCCCGTCGGGTCGGTGCCGATGAGATTGCCGGCGACGACATTGTAAGCCGCGTCCTCGTTGATAGACACACCATAAAAGTTGTTACTGATGACGTTATCTGGGCCGATCGTGTTATAGCTGGCCCCTCTTCCGATCCAGACGCCATCTAGGTTACCCGGGTCGTGCAACCCCCCGAGCACTCCCCAGGTCGCTCCTCCATCGGCTGACCTGGCCATCCCCCCGCTGCTGGCGATAAACATCGTCGGATCGGTGGGATAGTCAGGCGAGAAGAGAATGGCCGTCCCTGTTTCGTTGAGGCCGCCTGGCAGTCCGGTGTCGGCCTGGGTCCAGGTGGCCCCGCCGTCGGTTGAGCAATAGATCGAGTCGTTCCAACCCCCGCCGTAGCACACGGTCCTGTCGTTGGCATAGTCCGGCGAAAGGGCCAGGTGGCGCGGGTCGCCGCGCCAGGCATTCACCCAGTTCCAACCCCCGCCGCCGTTGGTCGAAGAGTAGACCCGCCCGGTGTCCGCCGTGACAAAGACCGTCTGGTCGCTGGCGTAGGCGGGCGAGAGCGCCAGGTCGCTCAAGTCGCTATCGGGGCTGGCGACGGCAGACCAGTTCTCCCCGCCGTCGGTGGATTTCTCGATGCCGCTCTTGGTCATGGCAAAGAGGGTGTCTTTCTCGTCCAGGTCGGGCGAAGCGACGACTTTGCGCACGCTGTCGTCACTCATGCCGTTCGCCATCCGCGTCCAGGTCTCGCCGCCATCGGTGGACTTGAAAACGCCAGGGCCGTCCCCCCAACTCCAGTCCTTGGCAGAAACGTACATCGTCTGGTCGTTGCCAAAATCAGCCGAAAGTGCCAGGTTGCACCAGTTAATCTCCCTCAGCGACGTGCTGACCAGGCTCCAGTTCGCCCCGCCGTCGCTCGTCACGAACAGATCGCCAGGCTCCGCCAGGGCGTAGACGGTGTCCGCGTTTGTCGCGTCGGGCGGGATTTCGATTTGCACCAGACGGGATTCAGTCAGGCCACTGTTAATCTCGCTCCAGGTGTCGCCGCAGTCGGTGGATTTGTGGACGCCGGTCGAGAGGGTCGCCACGTAGAGCGTGCAGTCGTTCAAGTAGTCGGGCGAGATAGCCGCGTCGGTTGGGAACGCCTGCCGCGCCCCATCCAGGTCCAGACCGATATAGTTGCCCCGCACGGTGTTGCTCACCGTGTTGGTGCTCCAGATGCTCACCCCAGAGTTACGGTTGGCGGCGATGAGATTGCGCTCGTCAGTCGTCGGCCCGCCGATGAGGTTGTCAGATGCACCATTGTCAATATTCACACCGTCGCCGGTGTTACCGACGGCGGCCGTGCCGCTGGCGTCCGTGCCGATATAGTTGCCGCGCACCACATTCCCCGTCGCGGTATCGCCCTGGATGACTACCCCGTTACCGTTGTTGCCCGAGATGAGATTGTTCTCGACCGTGTTTCCGGGCGAGTAATAGATCTCTACGCCGGTATATTCAGTCATCACGCCATTGCCCAGGGCGCCGCTGCCGCTGGCATCGGTGCCGATATAGTTGCCCCGCATCACGTTCCCCATCGTACCGCTGTCGTGGCCGTTGATGCTGACACCGACCCGGTCGTTGCCCGATATGACGTTGCGTTCACCGGCCGTCGTCCCGCCAACGACGTTGTTAGATGCGCCGCCGCCGATCAGTATGCCATCCCAGCCGTTCCCCACAGCGTAGGCGCCGTTGACGTCCGTGCCGATATAGTTGCCGCTGATGGTGTTGCTCATCGTGCCGCTACTGTTAAGGCTCACGCCACACCAGCCGTTGCCGCTGATGAGGTTACATTCGCCCGTACATGCCCCGCCTGGTGTATCGTTGTTTCCGCCGATGAGATTGTAAGATGCACCGTTGTCAATCGTCACGCCAGCGTCGGCATTGCTGAGGGCGGCCGCCCCGCTGACGTCGGTGCCAATATGGTTACCGTAGATGACGTTGTCTGTGGCATCGTCGCCGGAGATGTAAATGCCATCGTTGCCGTTGCCGCTGATGAGATTGCCTTGTCCCATTGGCCCGGCGCCAACGCCTCTGTCGCCGCCGATGGTATTATGAGCGCCATCGTTCACTTTGATGCCGTCTTTGGGAAAGTTGACGATCTGCAAACCGCGGACCGTGTTGCCATCGGACCCAATGGACAGGCCGTCGCTCCACTGCGCTGTGTGATAATGCGCCAGAGCAAACGTGACGGCCACCGCGTTGTCAGGAAGCGTGTGGGTAAAGGTGTCTTGCGTCCAACTCGTCGCCCACCAAGTCAGATCCCAATGGACGTAATCTACCTGGTCATCCGAGTACAAGATCCACAGATCGACACTGGGAGCGCCGTCTTTGTACCACAGACTGATCTCGACGGTACTACCCCCGGTCGCCGAGATCCAAACACTGCTACCGGGCTCGAACGGATTGTTAAAGAACGGATCGCTGGTGTTGCCGGTGTCGTAAACTGTCCAACTGTTGGATTGGTGGACATTTCCGGACCATACGAGGGCAAACGGCGCCGATTGGTAGTCCGAGGTGTCGAGTATGCGTGTCGGCGTCTCCCGCTGATCCCAGGGCCGCCAGTGGCCCATCCCGGCGTCAAAGCCGCCATTGGTCAACAGGTTCGGCCCGCCATCCAGCGTCAGACTGACGTCGTCGAAATACTGCGTCTCCGCCCATGCGCCGATGCCGCTGCCGTCCAGAATCACCCCGGCGTCGCTGCCGTCAATCGTCAGGTGGCCCTGGGTGATGTCCGGCAGTGCGCTGGTGAGCGCGATGGTTACCGGGCTGCTTGGGGGAAAGACGTCGGTGTCGAAAGTGATCGTGTCGCCGGTACCCGCGACGGACAGGACTTGGCGAAGTGTGCCTGTGCCGCTGTCAGCGGGATTGGTCACGATCAATGCCCCGGAACTTTGTGCTTCGGAAGTCACAGTGTGGACATCCGTCGCGCCAAAGTCAGCACCCGCCTGCACCACGTTGGTCAGCGGCCCGCTGTAGCCCGGATCCACGATAACGTTGAGCGTATCCGTCCAAACGCCGCCCGGCACGAGAGGAACCAGCCAGGTAAAGACGCCGCTGGGCGCCACGTTTGCGGGCAAGGTATCTGTGACCGTCGCGGTGAGGGTCATGCTGCCGGTATTGGTGAGATAGATCGTATAGACCAGATCCCCGCCGGCCTGCACCGGGTCGGGGTCGGCCCGCTTGGTCACGACCAACCCTGCCTCAGCCCCGGCCTCGACCTCGTCCGCGCCCAGGTCGGGGGCTTCGCCCTGGGGACGCGGGTCGCCGTCTATGTCGTCCTCCACGCCAGAGTTCACGCCCTGGTCAATGGCGAACGAGCCGGCCGTCAGGTGATAGCCGTCGGCGGCGAAAGCAGGTGTGCCGGTGAGGGGATTGTTCACAGTAAAGTTGGTCACCGCTCCGCTGGTGTTAGTGCCGTTGTTGTACCATAGCACTCCGTTCAGAGTGGCATCGGTCTGTGCATCGACACTGAGGCCCACCGTCTGGCTGGTCAGGATGGTGTTAGTCAAGACAACGTTGCTGACGGAAAAGGCGCTGATCCCGCTGCCATTGCCGCCGGTGTTGTCGTGAATGGTGGTGTGCCAGAGGGAAGGTGCGGATTCGTAGACATAGATACCAGAACCGGCTGTGTTGGCCCGGTTGCCAATCACCACGTTGTTGACCATCTCTGCGTCGCTGTAGTTTATATACAGTCCGCCGCCATAGCCAGACGCTCCGACGGTGGCGCTGTTGTCCCGAATGATGTTGCCGTTCAAGATGGCATTGCCACTCTCCTGGAGGCACACCCCGCCGCCGTCGTATGCCGCGTTGCTGTAGATGATATTGCCGTCCAGAGTGGCGCCGCTGTGGTACAGGCACACCCCTCCGCAAGCAGAATTGGTAGTGTTGCTGTAAATATCATTGTTGCTCAAGCGACCATCGCTGTTCCCAAGATACACCCCGCCGCCATCCATTGCCGTGTTGCTGAACACCTGATTATTGGCCAAGACGGCCGTAGCAGTGATGACGTACACTCCACCACCAGCATCCAGTTCCCAGTACCCTCCGCCCAGCCCGCTGGCGTCTCCGCCGGTGATGCGCAAGCCCTCGATCGTGGGGCTGACGGTGCCGGTGACGTAGACCGCCCGCCCCTGCCCCTGGGCATCCAGTGTGGTGGGGTGGGCCTGCGGATCGGACGTCGTCCAGTTGGTGGTCGTGTAACCGCCGCGCAGCGTGATGGTCTTGCTGACGTAGACAGTCTGGGGCAAACCGGCGCGGTACTCTACCCCGGCGCAGTACCCGGCCACCTTTACCATGTCTCCCTCACCAGCCGCGTCCACCGCCGCCTGGACGGTGGTGTAGGTGAAACCAGGAGTGCTAGAGACCTGGGCGTAGCAGCCCTCGGCCGCAGCAGTCTGATACTCGTCCGCGCCCAGATCGGGGCTAGTATCGCGGGCTTGTGCGTCTATGTCAAAGCCCACACCCGCGACCACGCCCTGGTCAATGGCGAACGAGCCCTCCGTCAGGTGATAGCCATCGGCGGCAAAGGCCGGCGTGCCGGTGTAGTTGCCGGTGGAGATGACGTTGCTGCCGTAATCCGTGCCGTTGGCGTGCCACAGCGTACCGTCGAGCGTGGCCTCGTTGCCATCTGTGACCGTGATGCCCACCGTCTGGCTGGTCAAGATGGTATTGGTCAAAGCGACAGAACCCCAAGGGACGTAGATTCCGCTGCCGTCACCGCCGCTGTTGTCGTGGATGGTGGTGTGCAGCAAGCGCGGGGATGATGCTTCTACCAGCAAGGCAGCGCCTTTGGAATCGGCGGTAGCGCCACTGGTGTTGCCGATCAGGACAGTGTTGACCATCAGAGTTTCGTTGAAGGGGCCGTTATAAATTCCTCCGCCATCCCCCCTGGCGCTAGCGCTGGCGGTATTGTGCCACACGACGTTATCGCGCAGGGTGACGTTGCCGCCTTCTATGTACACCCCGCCGCCTATGCCATAGTCAATGCTGCTGGCCGTGTTCCACTCGATGGTGTTGCCGGTCAGGACGGCGTCGCTCTCCGACACGGACACCCCGCCGCCTTCACCGGCTATCTGATCCTCAGTGCCATACGTGCCTTCGCTGGCGACGTTGCCGTGGATCGTGTTGTGGGTCAGATGGGACGGGCTGCGCCACAGATACACGCCGCCGCCCGTGCCCCAACCGTTACCTCCGGCGACGTTGTTGTAAATAGCGCAGTTGCTGATGGTGGCGGTGGCGCTGGCCACGTAGAATCCGCCGCCGGCGCCGTCATATACTCCCGGCCCGCCGCCCAGCCCGGTGGCGTCGCCGCCGATGATGCGTAACCCTTCGATGGTCGGGCTGACCTCGCCGGTAATGTAGAACACGCGCCCCTGTCCCATCGCGTCCAGCGTAGTCAGGTGAGCCTTGGGGTTGGGCGGATCGACAAAGTCGGTGGTGTAGCCACCGCGGATGGTGACACTCTTGCTGATGTAGACCACCTGCGTCACACCATCGCGGGTCTGGATGTCGTTGTAGGTGCCTGTGGCGACCTTGATGACGTCGCCGTCGCCGGCATTGTCCACAGCAGTCTGCACGGACGAGTACGCGCACCCGCTGGGGCAGACGCGCAGTTCGACAGCGGGAGCAGCAGGAGCGTCAGGCGCTGCGACATAGACCTGGGCTTCCTCTTCGACACCCAGGGCCGGCGCAGCCACGGCCGGTGTGCCCCGGCTTCCCAACACCCACGACAGGGCCAGCGTCAGTCCTGCCAGAACCACTATGCCTATCAGAAACAATCGTTTCTTCATCTCGCCACCTCCTGTGGTGTGCTTGGTAGATTGGTACATTGGTCTCTTTGCTCCGATTACCAATTTCCCAGTTTCCTAACCTACCAACTACAATATCCCCACCTGACTATGGTCGCCCAGGGCCAATTTGTACGCCTTGGGCTTGATGGGGGAGCGGGTGAGGGTAACGTTCCGCCCGATGACGCTGTCTTGGATGCGGGCCGGGATATCGCTAATCAGGCTGTGCCCCAATACAATGGCTCGCTCAATCTCGCTGTCCTCGATCACGACGTCGTGATAGATCGAGGTGAACGGGCCGACGTAGGAATTGACGACGCGGGTACGCTCGCCAATGATCGTCGGCCCCCGGATGACACTGTTGATGATCTCTGCGCCCTTTTGGATGGTGACGCGGCTGTCCACCTCCGAGTCGCGGTCCACATAGCCCTCGACCGCCGGTGTTAGTTCCTCGAGCACCAGCCCGTTGGCCTCCAACAGTTCCCCTGCCTCGCCCGTGTCAATCCACCAACCCCGGTGGATGTAGGGATAGACCTGATAATCGTGCTCCACCAGCCATTGGATGGCGTCGGTGATCTCTAGTTCGCCCCGCCAGGAGGGAGTAATATTATCCACCGCCTCGTGGATGTGATGGTCGAACATGTAAATGCCGACGAGCGCCAGGTCGGAAGGCGGCTGCTTTGGTTTTTCGACCAGATGCACGATGCGCCCACCCTCGTTCAGTTCAGCCACTCCGTATCGCTCTGGATGTGCTACCCGCGTGAGGACAATTTGGCTGTTCCAGTCGCTCCCGGCAAACTGCGCGATCAGCCCCGAGATGCCTCCCTGGATGACATTGTCGCCCAGGAACATTACGAACCGCTCGTCGCCCAGGAAATCCTGGCTGACCTTGACGGCGTGGGCCAGGCCCAGGGGCTGCTCCTGGTGAATGTAGGTGATCTTGGCGTCCCATCTCCCGCCCCGTCCGACGGCGGTTTTGATCTTGGCCGCGGTGTCGCCGACGACGATGCCGATGTCACTGATGCCAGCGTCGCGGATGGCTTCGATGACGCGGAAGAGCACCGGCTTGTTGGCGACGGGGATGAGTTGCTTGGCATTGGTATAGGTCAGTGGGTAAAGGCGTGTGCCTTTGCCCCCGCTGAGTATCAGACCTTTCATGTGGTCAATATCCTCCCAATGTTACGTCGCGTGGAGCGTCGTTCAACACGGCTCCCACGATGCGGACGTGTACTCTCTCCAACAGTTCCCTAGCCCGCTGGGCGTGCTCCCGCCGGGTGCGCCCGGCGCAGACGACCAGCAGCACGCCATCCACCTTGGTGCCCAGCACAGTCGCGTCGGTCACGGTGATGACGGGCGGTGCGTCAAAGAGGACGACGTCGGCGCGGGCCTTGAGCGCGGCGATAACTTGCTCCATCTTGCGCGAGCCGAGGATGTCGGTCGGATTGGGCGGCAACGGGCCGCTGGGCACCAGCCACAGGTTGTCCACGCTGACGTCTATCAGCGGTGGATCTTGCAGCGTCGCCTCCTCTACGATCATAGTGGTCAGTCCCCGGTCGTTTGCGACGCCAAAAATCTCGTGCAGGCCGGGGCGGCGCAGGTCGGCGTCCACAAGGATAGTGCGACGCTCCCCCTGCGCCATCGTGACCGCCAGGTTGGCCAGGACGGTGGACTTTTTTTCGCCCGCCGCAGCCGAGGTGACGACGAGAGTTTCGATGGGTTTATCGAGCGCGGCGAACGTCAGATTGGTGCGCAGTGTGCGGTAGGCCTCGGCGGCCGGATTGCGGGGATCGGTCAAAGTGATCAAATCAGGTTGTTCAGTCATCAATTACCTCTCGGTTGATTAGTAAGGTAGGGGCGCGGTAACCGCGCCCTTACTCGGCGGTACCTCTCGGTTGATTAGT
>CAYQTW010000010.1:0-10208 GCA_964420485.1 uncultured Anaerolineales bacterium | reverse complement strand
AGGTAGGGGCGCGGTAACCGCGCCCTTACTCGGCGGTACCTCTCGGTTGATTAGTGAGGTAGGGGCGCGGTAACCGCGCCCTTACTCGGCGGTACCTCTCAGTTGATTAGTGAGGTAGGGGCGCGGTAAAACCGCGCCCTTACCGCGCTCCTACTCGGTGGAGGGTATAGCGCCCATCACGGTCAGGTTCAGTTGGCGCTCCAGGTCCTGGGGAGTGCGGACGACGCCCGCCTCGAGCCATTCCAGGAAAAAGATGACCACGCCGGCGATCACCAGCCCGAAAATGCCTCCCGCGGCGGTGACGACTTTGGTCTTGGGCCACGACTGGGCGTAGCGGGGCTCGTCGCGCAGGGAGGCGTAGACGCGGTCCTCCTTGCGTTGGCGCTGGTTCTGGCTGTCGCGCCACTCGATGAGCAATTGTGCCCAGGTGCGGGCGATGCGGTTGGCCTGCTCGCCGTCGTAATCCTCGACCTCGATCTTGATCACCATACGGTCGTCCTCGGCGGCGAAGTGGGCCTTGCCGCGCAGTTGCTCAGGCGTCATCGGCAATTGCAGTTCGTCAATCACTTCCTGTGCCTTGTAGTTCGAATCTATCACGGTCATATAGGTGCGCAGGAGCATTTTGGCCGACTGGGCCAACCCCCAGTCCGGTCGCGCCGGCTCAATGATGACTTCGGCAGTCGCTTCGTAGCGGGGGGGCTGGAGTTTGCTAAAGGCGTAGGCGCTGCCGGCGGTCAGCGCGACGGCGACGACGAAAATCCACCACCGTTTGCGCAGGATGCGCACGTAATCACCTAGTTCCACAATCAATTACCTCCTCGGAAAAGTAAGCGTATTCTACCATCCCAAATGACAAATGGCAAATGAAATGAGCGAATCAGCGGATCAGCGAATCAGCGGATCAGCGAGTCAGCGGATCAGCGAATCAGCGAATCAGCGAACTGACCAGGTGGCCTGTCATCTGCGGGGTATTTCTGCCAGCACGCCTAGCCCCAAGTCCTCCAGTTCTGCCGCCTCGCGGACGGTGGGGTCCAGATAGTGCCACAGGAACACCAGCGCGATGCCGACGCTGAGTGCCAATCCAATCTTTATCGCCGGGCTCATCAACTGGGCGCGCAGTCCGGGGGCCAGCGGCACGGGAGCAGGCGTGTCCAGTAGACGAGCAACCGGCTCGACATCTTCCAGTTGTTGGAAGTAAGCCCCACCATTCTCTGCCAGTTCGACGGCGATGGCCTCGGCCACGGCGACACTCTGTTCAGCGTCGGGCCAGGTGAGATAGATGACGAGGATGGACTGGGCGTTGTCGGTGACGATGGCGGGCTGGATGGCGGTAGGTGCGATTTCTAGACCCGCTTTGGCCAACCGTGATGAAACTGCCTGGGCAAAGACGCCGGTCTTGGCTACGTCGGCCATGCCATTGGCAATGTACTCGGAGACGAGCCAGGTGTGGTAGCGGTCATAGTCCTCGCTGAGCCCTGCTGCCTTCGTCCCGGTTGCAAAGCGCATCACCACCTGGTAAAGCGGCCCCGGCGGGGTGTAGGTGGCGACGGTGTAGGCAGCGACGACGAGAACGGGCACGGCGACGAGCCACCAACGGCGGAGCAGTATCTTCCAATAGGTTCGCAGTTCCACTTGGGCCTCCTTCCTCATCTACTCTTGATGAAACTCATCAGTTGGCGCTCGAACACACTTTTGTCGAATCGGGCGCCGTTCTCGACGCAGGTGTGAGGGTCTATCTCCTCGGGATCGAAGGCGCGCACGGCGGCGGCCAGTGATTCAGGGTCAGGCTCGTGGAAGAACACGCCCGTCTGGCCCTCGACAACTGTATCGAGTGCGCCACCTGCGCCGTAGGCGATGACCGGCCGGCCCGCCGCCTGGGCCTGAACCGGCGCGATGCAGAAATCCTCTATCCCCGGCAGGATGTAGGCCCGGCATCTCGCGAATAGGCCAGGCAGGTCGTCGTCGGGCACGTGGCCCAGGAAAGTGACGGTAGGCCCGGCCAGTGCTTCCAGTGCCTCTCGGTCTCGACCATCCCCGGCGATGACCAGCGGCAGCCCCAGTTGGTTAAAGGCGTGTACGGCCAGGTCAATCCGCTTGTAGGGGATCAGACGGGAGACGATGAGATAATAGTCGTCGTGGGTGGCGGCGGGGCGGAAGCGGGCGGTGTCCACCGGCGGGTGGATGACGACCGAGTCGCGACCATAGTAGCGGCGGATGCGGGCCTGTATTTCGGTAGAGATGGCGACAAAGTGGTCCACCCGCTGAGCGGCCCGATAGTCCCAGCGGCGTAGGAGCGCGATGATGGGACGCAGTGCGGTCTTGAGGGCCACAGGCAGCGCTTCGCGGGCGGCGTAGGTGTCAAAGTCCCAGACGTACCGCGTGGGAGCCAGGCAGTAGCAGATGTGAACTGCATGCGCCGCTGTGAACAGGCGGCGCTGGGTTGCAGACCCGTCCAGCACCGGCTCTTCAGGCCGGTGCACCTCTCCGCCGGTGCGCACGCCGTGACAAAAGCCAGATTTGTTGCTCAACACCAAGTCGTAGCCGGAGAGGTCGAGTCGGGCAAAGGCCAGGGGGTAGAGGGGCAGATAGGATTGGTGGTGGCGGTAGATGCCCGGCAGGTGGTCCATCCAGGTGGTGCGAATGTCCCAGGCGCGATAGGCCGGCGGCATCCCCTCGCTCCAGTACATCGAGGTAAAGATGGGCGCGTGGGGAAACATCGCGACGAGTATCTCTAGGACATCCTCCGCGCCGCCGATTTGGTTGAGCCAGTCGTGGACGAGGGCCAGACGCATTTACACCCCCGACAACTCTTGCATCGGCCGCCAACTCATCCGGTGGATTGGCGATGGCCCCAGGCGGGCCAGGGCCTCCCGATGCTGGTGCGTGCCGTACCCCTTGTGGCGGGCAAAGCCGTAGCCGGGCAGGTCCTCGTCCAGCGCGACCATCAACCGGTCGCGGGTCACCTTGGCGACGATACTGGCGGCAGCGACGCTCAAGCAATGCACGTCCGCCTTGGGGAGCGCCCGCTGGGGCAGGTTGATCTCCGGCAACCGCACATAGTCCACTAGAAGCGCGTCCACCTGTCCATCCAACCGGCCCACGGCGCGGGCCATCGCCTGCCGCGTGGCCGGCGCGATGCCTATCTCGTCCACCTCGGACGGGGTGGCCCAGCCCACTCCCACTGCCTCGGCCACTTTGAGGATGCGTGGCAGGAATGCCTCTCGCCGCGCCGGGCTCAGTTGCTTGGAATCGCGCACACCGGCCAGCAGGTCGAGCAGGTCGGAACGGTCGAGCGGGAGCACTACCGCTGCCGCGCAGACCGGCCCGGCCCACGCGCCGCGCCCCGCCTCGTCCAGGCCGGCCACGCGGGCGCAGCCGGTAGTGTGCAGGGCAAATTCCTCACAGAGGTCGGGGAACAGGTGGGTGGTCATTGGGTTGGTTGGGACGGTCGTAGAGGCCGGCGCGGCTGTTGCGGCGGATGCGGAAAACCTCCCGCAGCATGTTCCACGAATCGCGGACGGCGCTGATGCGGCTGCCTTCGCCATAGTACCAGTGGATGGGCACCTCGACGATGTGATAGCCTCGCTGCTGGGCGATGTGCAGGATCTCTACGTCAAAGGCCCATCCGTCAATCGTCTGAACAGATAAGATGTCGCGGGCAATCTCCCGACGGAAACACTTGAAGCCGCATTGGGTATCCTGGATGCCGGGCACGGTCAGCAGGCGGACGACGAGGTTGAAGATGCGCCCCATCAGGTGGCGATACCAGGGCTCATCGTAGCGCACCGCACCGGGAGCCTCGCGGGAGGCGATGGCGACGTCGTACTCGCCCAACGTGGAGGGTAGAAACTTGCCGAGTTCTTCGATGGGCATCGCCAGGTCGGCGTCGCACATAAACAGATACGTGCCTCGGCCTTCGAGCATGCCCTTGCGCACGGCTGCTCCTTTACCTCGGACAGGCTGGTGGAGGAAGGAGATGATTGGGTGCTCGGCGGCTATTTCGCGCACAATGTCGGAGGTGCGGTCGGTGCTGGCATTGTCCACGACCAGCACTTCCATCGGATAACCCTGCGCCTCGGCGAAGGCCGCTACCTGGGGTAGGGTTGTCGGCAGGCGGCGTTCTTCGTTGTAGGCCGGGATGATGATGGAAAGTAGCGGCGTCTGGTTAATGATCAACCTCCGAAGCGTATTCCTCTGGCTCGTCCTCGGCCACCCGCAAGACCGGGACGCGCTCGACGACAGGATAGATGAACGCCGGTTGCTGCCCGACGACGTAACGCTCGTAGATGGCGGTGATGATCTCGGGCAGCGTGGCGCCGGTCAGGCCCAGGTCGGGCACGTCGTAGCGGCCGGGGACGGGATGCACCGCCAGCAGTTCCATCAAGCGCGGATAGTCCTGCGCCAGATCATTGCCTTCATTGCTAAAGCCCACTATCTCTCCCGTAAGAGACGTCCGGACCAGGTGAAAGCGATATTCATAGATTTCGTCTCCCCAGGCACAAGTGGGACGGCGTGGGCGGTCTGTCCGCATCAGCAGGAACATCCCCCACGGCTCTTCATACCATAGATTTAGTGGAGTGCCCATAGATTCACCTTACGATACTGAATAGAACGTGTCTACATACCAGGGAGTACCCTCAAAGCGTCGGACGATGACCCACAGGAAACAGTACTGTCCGTCAGGGTCTTTGTAGCACCGACGGCTTTGATAGATCACCTTGTCTTCTGAGGCACGCACGATGTAGCCCCGTCGGAGGAGTGCTGGAATAGACGCCAGGTGTTCCAATGCCCACTCGTCGCCGAAATATATCCGGCCGAGCATGATGTGGTCTACTTCCCACTCGACATAATGATACACCCGCCGCCCACCCTGGTCCACGACGCTGTAGGCGACGGTCATCTCCTGGCCGCGCACTCAATGAACCACGCTGGCCTCGTCATAGTCGGCGTTACGGGGCGGCGGCGGCAACTCGTATCCCTCGTTCGCCAGATACCCGGCGATGCGTGCCTGCCGCTCGTAGACGTTCTCTGGCGTAGACAACCAGGCGATGAGGTCAGGCGTCATTGCTGTGTATCCCTAATCCGCATGATACCCGTTTCAAGGACTTTCGTCAACCCCGGTCAGGATACTTTCGAGGTACGCCCGGCCAACGGTTCGACTACGTTGCACCGCCCGCCGCTTGCGGAGCATCCTGGGGATGCCCAGGAGCCCCGCCAGTTGGCCACGCAGTCGCGCCCGCGCAGCCGCGCCCCGCCAGGCCCGCAACGCCTCGACGGTGAGACGCAGTTGCGCCCGCAGGATGACCCGCCAGTGGATGCGCCAGAGATCGCCGGGATAGTCCTTGACTAGCAGGTAGATAGAGTTGCGCCCATCGTGGAAACTGGCGGTCACTCCTCCACCGGTGGCGCTCAACTTGTGGTAGACGACAGCGCGGGGGGCGTAGACGCAGCGCCATCCGGCCAACTGCGCCCGCCAGGCCAGGTCCACGTCCTCGCAGGAAAAAAACAAGTCCCTGTCCAGCAGGCCCACCTGATCCAGCATGACCCTCCGGTAGGCCGCGCTGCCACCGCAGGCGCTAAAGACGTGTTCTTCGCGGTCGTACTGGCCCTCGTCCTTCTGCCACACTCCCCGGTTGCCAGGCCTGCCGTCCACGCGGTAAAAGTCGCCGGCCGTGTGCAAAGTGTCACGCCGGTCAAAGAGCAGCATCTTGGAGGCGACCAGCCCCGTTTTCGGGTGGCGCTCAAAGGCGGCCACGACCTCTGCCAGCCAGTGAGGGTCGGCCTCGGTGTCGTTATTCAGAAGGACGACGAACTCTCCCTGCGCGGCCTGCATCCCGGCGTTGCAGGCCCCGGTAAAGCCCCGGTTCTCCCCCAGCGGGAGCACCCGCGCCCACGCATAGTCGCGGGCCAACAGTTCCAGCGAACCATCGGTGGAGCCGTTGTCGGCGACGATGACCTCGACGCGGGGGTAAGTCTGGCGGCGCAGGCTCTCCAGGCAGGTGGGGAGGTGGTGTGCGCCGTTCCAGTTGGGGATGATGACACTAACGCACGGTAAAGGCATCAAATCTCACTCGGTTTGACGGAAGCCCACCGTTCCAACAGATCAGGCAGTTGCGCTTCCTCCATCAGGGTGCGAATCTGCTCCTTTAGATAACCAATGTCCAATGCGTTTTTCAGTCGCCGGATGACGTGGCGCACATCCTCTCGATCCACAGGGTCCCAGCGTGCTAATTTATAAGCGATGAGATCCTCCGGCGTAGCAACACGAATAGCGTGCCCAAAGATGGACATCTCTTGGGCGCGCCGGACAGCCGATATGTCCAGGCTGAAAGAAGCCAACCTGATGTCCACCGAGAAGCGCCGGCTAAACACGAACTTGACGGGCCGACCTTGCTCTAGTCTGGCAGCGGCGTCTGGGCCTGGACGCAGGTTATGCCGTTCACATAACGCGACAACGCGCTCGACCTCCTGAGATGGCAACACTATCACCACGTCCACATCCACAGTAGTACGCGGTGCGCCCAGCAAAGTGGCGGCCATACCGCCAATGACGACGTATTCAGGATACTCGTCCAGGATGCCCCACAATTGGGACAACATCTCGCGCATACAGTGTACCCTCCTCTTCCCTCTTATCCACCTCTTCCAGAAAGAGCAACAACTGTTCCGTCAAGTAGACTCTCTCTCTCTGACTGAAAGAGGCCCATTCCTGCTCTTGCTCCCGGCGGATGTCGTCGTAATCCTGCGCAATTTGCCGCCACAATTGAGCCAAATCTCGTTCAGAGTTCATGCGTTTGCCCCTCCAGGCTCAAAAATTCCTCCACCGCCTTCTCCCAGGGACGCAACTCGATGCCCAACGCGGCAGCAGCGGTGTTGGCCAGGGGCGCAAAACGCGGAGGGGTGGAGGCGCGCTGAAACTCGTCCAGTGTGATGGGCTCGACGGGCACGTGCTCTCGCCCGCTGATGCGCAGTATCTCGCGGGCAAAGTCGTAGCGGGAGCAATAACCGGCGTTGGTGAGGTGATAGACACCGTAGGCCCCGGTGCGGATGAGCGCACCGATGGCTGCCGCCAGGTCGGGCGCGTAGGTAGGGTTGCCTACCTCGTCGGTCACTACCTTCAATGCGCCCCGTTCGTCGGCCAACTGAATGATGCGATGGGGAAAGTTGCGCCCGCCGGGGGCGTATAGCCAGGCGGTGCGGGCGATGTAGAAGCGGGTCAGTAAGTGGCACACGAACCATTCCCCGGCCGCCTTTGACCGGGCATAGGGGTTGATGGGATGAGGCGGATTCCACTCCCGGTACGGTTCCGTGGCCTCGCCGTCAAAGACCTCGTTCGTGCTGACGTAGACCATCGCCGCGCCGCAAGCGGCGCAAGCCAGGGCGACGTTCTGCGTGCCCAGCGCGTTGGCGCGGTAGGCGCGCTCCGGGTCGCGGGCGCAGCCGTCCACGTCGGTCCAGGCGGCAGCGTGAATCACCACGTCGGGAGCAAAGCCGGTGATGGCCGCGCCGATGGCCTCCCGGTCGGTGATGTCCAGTTCCGGCAGGTCGCAGCCTGCCAGTGTGTGCTCGGCCAGCGCCGCGTAGAGCGTGCGGCCCAGTTGGCCCTTGTGGCCGGTGATAAAGATGCGCACGTTTTCCTCCTAAAGGGTCATGCCAGTTGCTGATCGCACCGCTGACGGTAGCCACAAGCCCGGCAACGACGGGGTTCATCGTGATTGCGGGGCGCGTCCCCGGCCGCCAGGTCGTCCCGCATGTTCTCCAGCGTCGCCAGCAATTCCTCTTCCAATGCGGGCGTATAGTCCACCTCGAAGGCGCGGTCGGCGTACTTGACGATGCCGTAGGCGGGCCGCCGTCCGTAACACTCCTCGACTAGCAAGCAATAAGCGGCCAGTTGGAGGATGTGCGAAGGGTAAGGTTGGGTCGGGGCGCGGCGCGACTTTATCTCGACGGGAATGACGTCGGCCCCGTCGGCTACGAGATAGTCGGGCTTGCCGGTGAGGAGGAATTGGCGTGAAAAGAGCGGGCGCTCCAGCCGGCCCCATCCTCCTGTGTCGGTGTAGATCACGCGGCCCTGCGGCAGCCCGCTGCGGGCCCGTCCGCGCCGCGATAGGTTGAGCAGCAGCAGACCTAGCGCCAGCAGGACAAAGAACCAAACTGCCATCACCAACTAACCAACCACACAATCCCGACTAGCGCCGCCAGCAGCAATGCACCATACGCCAGACGGCGCAGCCAGAGCGATTGTTTAACCCCCAGCCCGTGGCGCACGTGGGCCGCTTCGCCCGCCGCCATCTCCCGTGTGTGGGTCGAGGGCAACCCCTGGACGCTTCCCAGCCACCAGGCGCGGGCGCAGTAGACGTACCGTCCAATCTCACTGGCGCGAATAACCCGGTCGTCCCCTTCACCCATCCTCAACCTTGGCCTCAAAATCGCGCAGGGCCCGGATCAGCCGGTCCTGGCGCAGGCTGTTGGTCAGGTCGCCGCGTGTGCGCTCCAGCACGCCGCGCAGTTGGTCCACGCGGCGGCGCAGCCCGCCGGTGATGGCGTCGGGAAAGTCAAAGGTGCCCAACATGTCGTAGATGTCGTCCATCGTTTGCAGCAGCCGTTCGGCCTCGGCGGTGTCGCCACGCCGCAATTCGTCCAGGCAGCGGCGGCGCATCTCGCTGGCTGCTTCGCACAGCCCGTTCAGGTAGGCCGGATAGGCCACGCCCAGCGCCTCCGGCTCCGGGATGGGCGTCTCGCTGGCCAGCGCCAGGGTGGCGTGCGCCTCGACCAGTTCTTTTAATGCGTCCTGGGTGTAGCCGGCGCCGAGCAGGTCAGGGTAGGGCGTGAGCGCCTTCCGGATGTCGCCGGCGACGGCGTCGGCCTGGGCGAGCAGTTCGCGGGCCTTGTCCCATTCGTCACGGTGGCTGGCGCGTATGGCGGTCGCGCACAGGCGGATCAACTCGCGGGAGCGACGCAGCGCCCCGTCGCGGGTCTCGTTGCGGGCCTTCAAGTCGGTTCGAATGCGCTCGGCTATTGTCTCCAGGCAGTCTATATTGCGCTCCGGTGGAAGTATCACGATTTCTGGGATTCCGGCGGTTTGACGGCGCCAAAGAACTGGCGTGCCAGTTTGTCGGCGTCGGAGGGCAGTTTGACCTCGCCGAACTGGGCCTCGTACTTTTCCAGGTTGTCGTTCAGTGCCCGGAGAAGGAGTTTGGCGTGCAGCGGGGTGGTGACGATGCGTG
Organism: uncultured Anaerolineales bacterium; assembly: GCA_964420485.1. Taxonomy (GTDB): domain Bacteria; phylum Chloroflexota; class Anaerolineae; order B4-G1; family B4-G1; genus CAYQTW01. The sequence continues at coordinate 981 of CAYQTW010000010.1, read as the reverse complement.
CATAGACCTTAGCCTGGGGAGTGTTGGGCAGTACGCGAGCAAAGTCAATAATGATCTCGGAAGCGGAGTGGGTGATGAGGGCAAAGTTGGCATAGATGGCGTCCAGGTCGGGCGGAACCTGGATGCTGATTTGCGTCTGGCGCGGGTTTTTCATAAGAGATCTCCTGTGGTGATAACACTGATTTCAGGACACCGGCAGATTCAGGCGCGTCTCTACGTCGTCGCGCTCTTGATCCGCTGCTGTCCTGCCCATCCGCGTTTTACAATACGGATTTCAAGATGTTGACAGTATCCCATCGTGCTATGAAAGGAATGGTCTGTCAAAGTCGGGATGGGCCAATGTAGACCGCTGCTCCCGTAGCGGCGGTCCAAAGAGTTGTGCTACGTGACCGGGGACCCGGCGCCCCTAGAAAGGAATCTCGCTTTCCCCTGGTTCAGGGGGAGGAGGTTCGTCGGGCACCCCAAGATCTGGACCTGCCTCGCCGCGTCCACTAGGCAGGAACTTGACGGTCGCTGCCGTTATCTCGTACGAAGCACGTGCAACTCCATCGTTCCCTGTCCAGATGCGCGGGTTGCCATTTTCATCGGGCTGCAGCCGGCCCTCGACCAGCACGGGGCGGCCCTTTTGGAGGTATTCGTTGCAGATTTCGGCCAGTCTCCGCCAAGCGGTGACGCGGAACCAGGTGGTCTCGTCCACCTTGGTGCCATCTTGGCGGCTCCATTTTCGACTGGTCGCCACCGAGAAATTGGTGACCGGGGTACCATCCTGAGTGTATCTCATTTCAGGATCACGGCCCAGATACCCGACAATAATTATCTTGTGGTACATATTGTTTGACCTCCTTTGTCTATTATTTTCTGCGCGACGGCCTTTATCTTACCTCAAGTTGTGGATAAAGTCAAAAGCGACCGTGTCACCCAAGTGGGTAGGCGAGGTACTTGTTATGCCAATGCCAGTTAGTACCTTACCAATGAAATTCT
>CAYQTW010000009.1:0-20227 GCA_964420485.1 uncultured Anaerolineales bacterium | reverse complement strand
GACTCCGGATACAGAAAATAGGACGCAGATGAACGCAGAAAACGTAGATTTTGTTAATTTCCAGGGCAGATCAGCGTGAATCTGCGTCAATCTGCGTCCGAATGTTAAATTTGTCGGCCAATCAGGGCACACACTGTTGATCACGTTTCACGCATCAGTCACCAGGAATGACATAACCGTGAGTTCTATTGTTACTGACCGGGGATTGGTTCACTACGAGGCTTATGGCCGTGGCCGGCCCGTGATCCTGCTGCACGGCTGGCTCGAGTCCTGGGATCACTGGTTGGGGACTATGGAATGGCTGGGCCGTCACCATAGGACTTATGCGCTTGACTTTTGGGGTTTTGGCGAATCCGGAAAGCAAGGGGGATCCTTCACGGTTCAGGACTATGTCGAGATGGTGAACCAGTTCATGGAGCGCCTGGGAATCGAGCGCTCCCCCATCATAGGCCACTCTATGGGCGGCACCGTCTCACTCAGCCTGACCCTGGAGCACCCTGAACGGGTGCAAAAGGTGGCGGTGGTGGGTTCTCCTATCGTAGGTGATGGGCTGGCTATCTTTTTGCGGTTAGCGGCTCGGCACTCCCTGGCCAGTTTGGCCTACCGGGTGCCCGGTGCTATTCCACTAGGTGTCAAGCTCTTTTCTCCATTCCTGGCACGGGACTGGAAGACCTGGTACAAGATGTTTGAGCGCGATCTTTCGCGCACTACGTTGGAATCCTTTCATTATAGCATCGCTTCGCTGCGCGACACAGACCTACGTCCACGACTGAAGGAGATGCAGGTGCCGGCGATGGGCGTCTATGGCCGGATGGATCGTATTGTGAACCCCAGGCAGGGCCAGGTGTTGGCACAGTGTGCGTCACTGGCTGATGTGCGCTACTTTGAACGTTCGGGCCACTTTCCAATGATGGATGAGCCCGAACAGTTCTATAACACCCTGCACGAGTTCCTGAATCACCAGTAAATGGCGAATGGTGAATAGTGACCAATCTACCAACCTACCAACTAACCAACCTACCAACCGAGGGGTCGCAGCAATACTTTTTCTCCAACAAGATGGGCCGGATCGTCCTCATAGCGATGGAAGAGGTGATGGGCCGCAATGGAGTGAATGCAGTTCTGAACCTGGCCCGGCTTCAGCATCGCATCGGGAACTACCCGCCGAACAACTTTGACCGGGGGTTCTCTTTCGACGAATTGGGACGACTGCTCCAGGTGTTGGATGAGATGTATGGGCCACGCGGTGGACGCGGGCTGGCGCGGCGGGTCGGCCGGGCCTGTTTCAAATGCGGGATCAAGGACTTTGGCCCTATGCTGGGTATCGCAGATCTGGCTTTCCGCATACTACCCCTGGGGATGAAACTCAAACTGGGCTTTGAAGTGCTGGCCGAGACGTTCAACAAATTCACCGATCACCTGGTGCGATTAGGGGAGGATGAGCAGTACTACCATTGGATTATGGAGCGCTGTGGTGTATGTTGGGGCCGCAAGTGCTCGTCGCCTTGCTGTCACCTGGCCATCGGCGTTCTGGAGGAAGGGCTTTATTGGACCAGCGGTGGCAAGAGTTTTTACGTCGAAGAGGTATCGTGCATTGCCGTTGGCGATAGCACTTGCACCGTTTTGATCGGCAAGCGCCCATTGGATTGAGCAGGCAGATGCGCAAGATTATTTTACAGCACCGGCACAAGATATTTCCATTCAATGAGCCAGCGCGTGATCTCCGTGTGCTCAACAAGCCGCTGTGGCTCTATCAGCGGGACGTGTTGGCGCGCTACACCACAGAGGAACGCGAAGTGGACTCGCTGGCAGAGATCGATTCCCGGCGGGTAGAAACACTGGTCTACCGGGATAATTTGTTCTTTGATCGCTTTTTCCTGGACGAGTTCGTCCAGCGGGCTCGGAGCTCGGGCCATGCCTGCCGGGTCGCTTTTGCGTTGGATGATCAGGCCATTACTGCCCATGCCTTGCCGATGCAGCGAGGTATCCGCCGCGAGGGGGACGTGTACGTCGCCGACATGTGGTATTTTCCGCGCGGGGTCGAGCCAGACGTGCGCCCGCTGGTGATTGACACCGGAGCACGCGAAGTGGGTTACTATCACGTCCCGACCCACATGTCGGACGACAAGGGCGAATTGGTGTACCACGTGCCTATCAAGCCGTTTTGTTCTATCGAGCATTGGATTCACACCATCACCGCCAATGTCATCTTTGGAGTGTTCGCTGAGGGAGCGCGGCTGGAGTGTGACGTCGAGCGCAGCGTGGGGAAACAACTCAAGATGTTGTGGCGGGCGATACTGGAACGGAAGCAGGTGCTCTCTTCGTCGGATGTGGTACACATAGGGCGCAATTGTAGCATTGATCCCTCGGCTGTCATCCAGGGCCCGGCCTATATCGGCGACAACGTCAGCATCGGCCCAGGCGTCGTCGTATGCACCTCCGTTATCGGGGACAACGTGGACATTATGCAGGGTGGTCAGGTACTGCTCAGCGTAGTGTCCGATCGCTGCTATCTGCCCTTTCGGGCGGCGCTCTTTATGAGCGTGATGATGGCAGATTCGATGGTGGCGCAGAACACTTGCTTGCAATTCTGCAGTATCGGGCGTAACACCTTTATCGGCGCTGGCAACACCTTTACCGACTTTAACCTGGTGCGCAAACCGATTCGGGCGTCGCATAATGGCAAACTGGAGGAGACGGGTATGCCGGTGCTGGGCGGTTGCGTGGGCCACAATTGTTTCATCGGCTCTGGCCTGATAGTGTATCCGGCCCGGGCCGTCGAATCGGACGTGGTTCTTTTAGCCTCGTCCGAGAGACGCGTGGTTGACCGTAACGTGCTTTACAAAGATAGCGACCACATGGCCATTCGAGACGGAGCCAAGTTGCACCCCCGGATATATCCACCATGAGCCCAAGCACAGCGCTTGTGCTGAGCCTCAAAGTAATGGACAACTTTGCTTTCGTCATCCACCCACTAGACCCCAAGCGCGATGTGGCCCGCAAGTACCCGTTGTTGGCGCGAGTATTGCCCACGTCGTTGATCCATTTCTTCTCTCGCTTCTGGCCGCCGCTCTACATTTCGCACGTCACCGGAGTGCGCTCAGAGGCCACGGGAAAAGAGATCGAAGGTTGGTTAGTGGCCTGCCCATTTACCGCCCGGCAAATGGTGCATCTCCCGCCTCGAACGGTCTATAAAAAGATCGTCCAGACCGGCCACCTGGCGCAGAGGTTGGGCGCCCACCTGCTGGGGTTGGGGGCCTTTACGTCCGTCGTTGGTGACGGTGGGGTGACTATTGCCCAGAATTTGGACATCCCTGTCACCACGGGGCACAGCCTCACCGTGGCCGTCGTGGTCGAGGCACTAATGAAAGCGGCGCGTGGTCGCGGTGTCCGGCCAGAATCGGCCACCGCGGCCGTGGTCGGAGCGACGGGGAGCATTGGTTCAGCGTGCGCCCAGTTGCTCGCTCCAATGGTGGCCGAGTTGATCTTGATCGGCCGGCGTAGAAGCAGGGGTACGGGCGCGGGTACGGGTACGGGTACGGGCGCGGTAACCGCGCCCCTACTGGCACAGATGCAGGCGCAGATCGAGGCGGAGGGAACGTGTCTCGTGCGTACCTCGACGTGCATTGAGGACATCCGCGAGGCTGATATGGTGTTGAGCGCCACCAGCGCCGCCAGACCGATCATTGAGCCACAGCACCTCAAACACGGCGCGGTCGTGTGCGACGTGGCTCTCCCGTCGGACGTGTCGCCGCAGGTGGTTCGAGAGCGCGACGATGTGTTACTCATCGCCGGGGGGAGGGTGGACGTGCCCGGCGAGGTGGACTTGGGGTTCGATTTCGGACTCCCGCCCGGTCAGGCCTACGCCTGCATGGCAGAGGCAATGGTGCTGGCGTTGGAGGGGCGGTACGAAGATTACTCGTTAGGTAAACAGATTCAAATCGCACAGGTGCGCGAGATTGCTCGACTGGCCCGCAAGCATGGTTTTAAGATTAGCAGTTAGCAGTGGCTAGCAGTTTGTCGGAGAGGCGTTCCGGAGTCCAGGCTTCAGCCGGTTTTGCCGCCTTTTCTCCGGCTAAAGCCTCGACTCTAGTCCCTCGGGGGTCTCTCCGACAGGCGGCTAGCGGCGAAATAGGAGGAAGGAATATGTCACAAGGAAGAATTCTGGTAGTCGAGGACGATTTCGATATCTCTAACATGCTGCGTATCTATTTCCAATCACAGGATTACGAGGTGACGGTGGCCCAACGTGGTGGGGATGCGTTGGAAATGTGCCGCCATCAACTGCCCAACATTATCGTCCTGGATATTATGTTGCCGGATCTGGATGGCTACGACGTGTGCCGCGAGTTGCGGAGCAGCCTCCGCACCAGCCACATCCCGATCATTTTTCTGACGCAAAAGGACGAGCGTTCCGACAAGATTCACGGCCTCGAATTGGGCGCCGACGACTATATCACCAAGCCCTTTGACGTGGAGGAACTCAAACTGCGGGTCAAAAACGCAATGTCCCGCGCGACTTATGAAAGCCTGACCAACCCCACTACCGGTTTGCCCAGTGGGCGGCTGATTGAGGAGCAGTTGCGGCAGTTGACGCGGCGGGATGACTGGGGTGTCATCTATGTGGACATCCAGGGATTCACTGCCTTTAGCGAAGTATACGGCTTTGTGGCCGGCGAGGAGGTGTTGCGCTTCACCGCGATGGTCCTGGGCGAAGCAGTGGATAGCGTGGGAACACCCGACGATTTCATCGGTCACATCGGCGGTGATGACTTTATCGTCATCACCGGCAAAGACCTGACCACGCCCATAGTCGAGGACCTCAAGCGCCGCTTCGACACGGACGTGGGCACGCACTATGATTGGCAGACGCGGCAGCGGGGCTACCTGATCGTGCGCGACGACGAAGGCGGTGAAACCCAGGCCGACCTGATGAAACTCTCTATCGGCGTGGTGACACCCGACGACGGCCCCTTTACCGACATTCGAGAGATCACCGAGGTAGCTGCCAGCGCACGGCGCGAAAGACGAGTGGAGTAGGGGCGCACCAGCGTGTGTGCCCTGGAGGGCAGACACGTGGGTCTGCCCCTACTTGAAGGCATTAACCGTATGAGTGAACGGACAGAGAAACGCCGTGGATGGCCTGACGTGATCGTTGCTGTTAGTGCAGCGGTTTTGACGCTTGGCCTGGTGGCGTGGATGGTGAAATCTCCACCTGAGTGGATCACCATCCCGCGCTACCTGCTCGTCTTGCCGGTGAGCCTGATCGCCTCCTGGTTCGGCTACCGGGCGGCCTGGCTCGCGGCGGCGGCCGGTGCGTTACTCATCATCGTCTCTTTGGCTAGTGCCCTCGGCACCGGGGGGTTGTCGCCTCAGATCGTGGAGGGGCTGCTCGCCGGCGGATTGCTCTTCCCCGTGGCCCTGGCGTCTGCCCGGTGGGGAGCGCGGCCTGAGCCGACCGAGGCGCCTTCTCAGCAACTGTCGGATGAAGCATTGCGACGACGGATGGAAGCGCTGAATGGCCTCCAGCGCGTGAGTCGCGAAATCAGCGCCACCTTTGATCTGAGACGCATTTTGCACCTGGTATTGGAAGAGGCGAAACTCTTGGGCAAAGCAAGATACGGTGCGATTGTGCTTCGGGGGACCACGGGTGAGAGCGTCGTAACCCCGCCTCTGCGGTTAGAGATGTGCGCGGGCTATTCGGAGGCAGAGGAGGCTCGTTTCCGCGCGATATTGCGAGCGCCGGAGGCACATCCCGCTCTGGCGGAGGTGTTACATACCAGCCAATCGTTACTCATCCCCGACGTGACCAAGGAAGAGAACGAGGTCAGTGTCAAACCAGAAGCCCGTTCCATGCTCATCGTGCCGGTTTTCTACGAGGAGGCCCTGGCGGGCATGATCTTTTTGGAGAGTGCCGAGCAGGGCGCGTTCGACCAGGAAGTATTGGGATTCATCGAGGGGCTGGCTGCTCAGGCGGCCATCGCTATCGGCAATGACAGGCGTTACAAGGAACAGGTACGACGCAGCGAGTTGCTGCGGCATCGGGCCGACCAACTGGCACTGGTGTTGGAAGTCAGCCAGGCATTGCGCTCGGATCGGCCTCTCGAGGAGGTGTTGGAGGAGATCGCGTACGCGGTTCAGGAGAGCGTGGGATTCAACGTAGTATTGCTCAGTGTGTTGGAAGGTAGCCCGCTCTATCAACGCCGCGTGGCCGCCGCGGGCATTCCCATCGCCGATTTGGAGCGGATGAAAAAAGTACGACAACCGTGGTCTCTCGTAGAGCAGGTGCTGGATGACAAGTTCCGCATCAGTCAGAGTTACTACATCCCGCATGAACACCTGGACGTTTGGCGTGACCGTCTGGACGTATATGAGGGCGAAGCCGAGGACGTCGTGCGCGAACCCGGTCGCTGGCATCATCGTGATGCGCTGTTCGTCCCGCTTATCGGGCCTGGTGGTGACGTGCAGGGGCTCCTCTCGGTGGACCAGCCACGTGATGGCCGTGTTCCTGATCGTGCCACCGTCGAGGCATTAGAAATCTTTGCGGCCCAGGCGGCGTTGGCCGTCGGCAATGCCCGTCTGGTGGAGGAACTCCAGCGCCGCGCTGAAACGTTGGCCTTGTTCAACGAGATCAGCCGTTCGGTCACGGCTAAACTTGAACTGAGCGCGGTGCTGGATACCGTTATTGGAGTAGTCACTCGATTGCTACAGTGTGACTATGGCAGCGTTTTCCTCCTGGACCCCAATAGTGGGCGGTACGTGCCACGAGTGGTACATGGATTCGTTCTCGACGACATCTCAAAAATCTCCTTTGCCCCAGGCGAGGGACTCGTCGGAGTGGTAGCTGAGAGTGGTATGCCGCTCTCGATTGACGACGTGAGACAGGAGCCGCACCCCGTATCCGGCCCCCTGGGAGTTGAGGCAGGTTCTGCAATGCTGGCGCCCCTCACGGTCGGCGAGCAGGTCGTGGGCGTTCTGAGCGTAGGCCACCGGGGGACTCACGTGTTCTCGCCAACCGAGGTGGCGATACTTTCAGCGTTGGCCGACCAGGTGGCCGTGGCGGTGGAGAACGCCCGCCTGTTCGATGAGGTGCACCGGTTTTCGGTGGAACTGGAGCAGCGCGTTGAGGAGCGTACCCAGGCATTGGCCGAGGCGCTGGGGGAACTGACTCAGGAGCGTGATCGGGTCGAGACGCTTTATCGCATCACCTCCCAACTTTCGGCCAGTCTCGATCTGGACCACGTGCTGAATCGGGCTCTAGCGTTGGTCGTGGAGGCTGTGGGAGTCGAACGGGCATCCATCCTGATGCTGGACACCGAGTCCGGGCAATTGATCCATCGAGCGGCCCTGGGGACGGAGGCCAAATTGCCGCTTGGTGGCACCCCTACCCATCTCCGCCGGGGCGAGGGACTGGTGGGCTGGGTGATTGAGCATCGTGAGGCAGTCATCGTGCCCGATATTCGACAGGACCCCCGCTGGGTGGAGCCACGAGAGAAGGAGCGGGAGTATCACTCGGCCTTGGCTGTCCCCCTGCTGAGTGGTGATCAGGTGCTAGGCGCGTTGCTTTTGTTCCACATTCAACCTGATTTCTTCGACGAGGATCACTTGCGCCTGGTGGAGGCCGCTGCCGTCCAGGTCTCTAACGCCATTAGCAACGCCGCACTCTATGGCATGATCCGTGACCAGGCCGAGCGGCTTGGAAGCATGCTCAAGACCCAGAGAATCGAGGCGGCCAAGAGCCAGGCCGTTCTGGAGGGCGTTGCAGATGGGGTGATGGTGGCTGACGCTCGTGGCGAGGTCATCTTGCTCAATGCGGCAGCAGAACGTATCCTAGAGTTGCCACGGGAAGAGGCTCTGGGACGGGCGACCGGCGAAATGCTGGGACTGTATGGCGCCCAGGCACGGGATTGGATGGAGACGATCGCCAGATGGACGCAGCAGACCGAAACTTTTGCCACTGACGAGTACCTATCTACCCAGTTAGACATCGGAGACAGTATTGTCAGTGTCCACCTGTCGCCGGTGCTGATGGGCACCGAGTTTCTGGGCACTGTTTCTGTCTTCCGTGATATCACAGCAGAGGTGGAGGCCGATCGCGCCAAGACCGAGTTCGTTTCCATGGTCTCGCACGAATTGCGCACACCGATGACCTCGATCAAAGGATACACTGACTTGCTTCTGATAGGGGCGGCTGGCATATTGTCGGACCAGCAGCAAGAATTCCTGTCCACCGTCAAGAATAACGTGGACCGGCTTTCCATATTGGTCAACGACCTGCTGGACATCTCGCGTATCGAAAGCGGACGTTTGACGCTCCTACCTCAGACGGTACACGTAGACAAAATGATAGATCAGGTTATCACAGCCATGCGAGCACGGACGATGGACAAAGGATTGACTTTGAGATCAGACGTGCCACGCACGTTCCCCGAGGTCACCGCTGATCCCAACCGCGTGGCCCAGATTCTGACCAACCTGGTAGGGAATGCCTGCCAGTACACGCCGACTGGCGGCGAGATTGTGGTGTCGGCTCGTGTGCGCGATGGCGAGGCGCACATCTCGGTGCGCGACACGGGCATTGGCATAATACCGGAGAATCTGACCAAGATATTTGACCGTTTCTTCCGCGCCGATGATCCGCTGGTGCAGGAGACACCGGGCACAGGATTGGGGCTTTCCATCGTCAAGTCGCTGGTAGAGATGCACGGGGGGCGAATTTGGGTGGAGAGCGAGATGGGAGAGGGAAGCACGTTCACGTTCACTCTCCCCATCGCGTCCGACGCGTCCGAGCAGAACGATACTGATTGACAGTAAGCCAGCCCCGCAAACAGACGGGGCTGGGCGGCCTGCCCCAACACTGGTGCTTTAGGTCGGTGTAATGAAATAAGGAAAGCAATGCCAAAGATACTCGTTGCCGAAGACGAACGAGACATTCGTGAATTGATCGGGTTTGCACTGCGCTTTGCGGGCTTTGAGGTGGTGCTGACTGCCGATGGCAGCGAGGCCGTCGAGCAGGCACCGTTAGAGCAGCCTGACCTCATCATCCTCGACGTGCGTATGCCGAGGATGACGGGGTACGAGGCCTGCCGCTGCTTGAAGGAGAATCCGGTCACCAGTGCCATCCCGGTCGTCTTCCTTTCGGCCAAGGGGCAGGGAGATGAGGTTCGACAGGGTATGACTTTGGGAGCGGTAGAGTACATCATCAAACCTTTCGCGCCGGATGAACTGGCTGATCATGTCCGAGATATTCTACAGCGCGTGGGGTCTTTCGAGTCACAACAATAGCGGGCAGAAGACTACACAGCACCGGATGGTGATTTGACGATGAGTGCCATTGTCATCAATGATGGTCTCGTTCACTACGAGGCGATGGGGCACGGCCGGCCGTTGATCTTTTTGCACGGCTGGCTGGGGTCGTGGCGTTATTGGGTGCCGGCGATGGATGGGCTATCGGTCAGGTATCGCGCCTACGCGCTCGACCTGTGGGGTTTTGGCGATTCGGACAAACTAGAGATGCACTATAGCATTGATGCATACCTCGAACTGATAGAGGAATTTATGGACCGGTTGGGGGTGCAAAGTATCTCATTGGTGGGGCACGCGTTGGGAGGCGTGGTCGCGCTATTGTTCGCTGCCCGGTTCCCGGAGCGAGTGGAGCGGGTGATGGGGGTGAGCGTGCCCCTGGTAGGTGCGGCAATCAGCCGGCCGCTTGCCAGTCTTTCTAGCAATGGAGGGGCATTGGCACGGCTGGTAGCGCGGCGGGCCAATTTCCCCGAGGTAGACGTGGAGGCACGCAAGGCCGATGTGCCCGCTATTATTCACAGCATACGCTCTGCGATGGCGTACGACCTGGGCCGTGTGCTGTCTCCTGTTGACATTCCTGTGCTTTTGGTGTACGGCGAGGGTGATGTCCTCATCAAGCCACCGCAGCCAGAATGGCTACAAGGCTGTGACAAGAACGTGCGCACTATGCTTCTGAACGGCACGCAACATTTCCCCATGCTGGAAAAGCGGAACAAGTTCAACCGGCTACTGTTGGATTTCCTCGACGCTGGAGGGGATCTGGCCTCGCTAGAGTTGAAAGAGGAGTGGCAGCGCCGCTTACGATAGCCGTTAGTGTACTTGCGGCAACGGGTAAAAGCGAATAAGCGGATGAAAGGAGCCGCTACGTCGGTAGCGGCTGATTGTTTGTATGATCGTGTACGTTCAGAGAGGAAGGACACTGTGCGCGTCATCACGGGCAAGGCAAAGGGACGCCGGCTAAAGTCGGTGCCGGGAAAAGGGACGCGGCCCATTACGGACCGGGCCAAGTTGGCCCTCTTTAACATTATTGGCAACGACGTCGTGGATTGCCGCTTCCTGGATCTTTTTGCCGGTACCGGACAGGTAGGAATCGAAGCATTGAGCCGGGGAGCAATTGAAGCCGTCTTTGTAGAGCAGGCCTGGCCCGCACTGCGTACGATCCGCGATAACCTGGCTCATACCCGGCTAGAGGCCGGTGCCCGGGTGGTGCGGGCCGATGTGTTTGATTTTTTGGCCGGTGAGCCGGAGCCATTCGACTATATCTACATCGCGCCGCCGCAGTACCGGGGCCTGTGGGTGGAGACGCTGCGGGCGTTGGATGCCAACCTCTCCTGGCTGTCCGGCGACGGCTGGGCTATGGCGCAAATCCACCCCCAAGAGTACGAGGAACTGGTGCTGGAGCGCCTGGCGCTCTTTGACCAGCGCACCTACGGGGGCGTAATGCTCTGTTTCTATGGCCTTACGGAGAGTTCGTAGTGGCGACTGGCGACTATGGTCATCGGTTCGGTCGTCTGAGAACACGGATCGGTAGAATTGGCGGATTGTGTGCGTCTAACCGTCAACCGACGCCTGATAGTCGGCCACCGCCCGTCGGGTAGTGTACCAGACCCGCCCGCGCTTGATCGCCTCCAACCGGCCTTTGCGGGCCAGTAGACTCAAGTACTCCTGGCTGTAAGGGGTACCCTGGACGGCCTCGCGCAGGGTAATCCACTCGTCTTCGGGAGCGGGCGGCCCGGTGCGCACCGTGCAGGCATCCAGGTAAAGAGTCAGACTACGCTCGACAGCCTGCCCCACAAAGTTGACCACAGAAGCCTCGTTTCCCCTGTCGGCCTGGGCCAGGACCCGGTAATACTGGCGACGGTTGACGCGCATGATGATGGTCGGCGGGTAGCCCTCACACATCAGCAGCAAGTTCATCACCAACCGCGCGGTGCGACCGTTGCCGTCAATGAAGGGGTGAATGGCCACCAGCCGGTGGTGGGCCAGTGTTGCCCGTTCGACGGGGTGTAGCGCCAGCGCCGGGCCATAGAGCCAGTCGCCCCACTCGCTCATCAAGTGAGGCACTTGCCACGCATCGGGCGGCTTGTGGGCTGTGCCGGTGACGTATACCGGCAGGTTCCGATACTGGCCGGCGTTGTTGTCATCTATGCGCGTGAGAACCAACCGGTGTATCTGGCGAACGTGGAAGGGGGTAATAGGGTCCTCGCCGGCGGCCAACGCCTCCACGTATTCGATGGCCTCTTTGTGGTTAATGACCTCAAAGTGCTCGCGCAGGCTCTTGCCGCCAATGGTCAGCCCCGTCTCCAGGATGAGTTGCGTTTCTCTGAGAGTGAGGGTGTTGCCTTCAATGGCGTTAGAGTTGTAGATCCACTCGATGGTCAGTTGTTCGTTGAGGCGGCGCACGGCGGCTGCCGGCAGTGGACGCAGGCTGTCAAGTTGGGCTTTCTTTTGTTCCAGGCGGGCTAAAAGTCGTGGTTCGATCATTGGTCAGGTCTCCGTATCGGTATCGGATAGCATCGAATATACTACACCCGATACCGATACAAGTCAAGCCCTAGCAGTCTGTCGGAGAGCCCCCTGAGGGACTGGAGTCGAGGCTTTAGCCGGAGAAAAGGCGGCAATTTCCGGCAAAACCGGCTGAAGCCTGGACTCCGGAACGCTTCTCCGACAGACTGCTACCCCGCCACGCGCCGGTAGAACAGCGGCAGCTGCTGGACGGGTGTGTCGCTGAAGGTGTGTGCAGCCAGCACCCGCTCGCGGGCCGCCGCCAGTTTCGTCTCGTCGTTGGCGTGAACGGTGAACAGCGGTGTGCCTTTCTGCACCGAATCGCCCACCTTGTGGTGCACGAGCACGCCGACGCTGTGGTCAATGGGATCGTTTATCTCCTCCCGTCCGCCACCCAATTCCACCACGGCCTTTCCTACCTCGGCCGCGTTCACGCTGACCAGGTAACCGCCGCGCGGCGCAGGAACGGGCTCGATCAACCGGGCCTGGGGCAACCGGGCCGGTTCGTCCACGTAGCGCACGTCGCCGCCCTGGGCCTCCACCAACTCTCTGAATTTGCGCCAGGCGGCTCCGGAGGCCAGCGTCTCCGAGGCCAACGTGAGTGCTTCACTGGTGTCGGTGGCCTTGTTGCCCAGCGCCAACATCTCTGCCGCCACGACCAGGCAGTGTTCGCGCAAGTCGGCGGGGCCGCCCTCGTGCAGTGTGTTGATCGCCTCCCGTACCTCCAGCGCGTTGCCCACGGCCCAGCCCAGCGGTTGGTTCATGTCAGAGATGAGCGCGACCACCCGCCGCCCGGCCTGGCCGCCCAGGTGCACCATAGCCTGGGCCAGCGCCTCTGCATCCTCCAGCGTCTTCATGAACGCGCCGTTGCCCATCTTGACGTCCAGCACGATACCGTCGGCGCCGGCGGCGAGTTTCTTGCTCATGATCGAACCGACTATGAGCGGGATGGACTCGACGGTGGCCGTCACGTCGCGCAGTGCGTACAGTTTGCGGTCGGCCGGGGCCAGGTCGGCGCTTTGCCCGGTGAGCACGATGCCGATTTCCTCGAGTTGGGCTTTGAACTCGGCCACGCTCAAGTCGGCGCGGTAGCCGGGGATAGACTCCAATTTGTCCACCGTCCCGCCGCTAAAGCCCAGCCCCCGCCCGGTCATCTTGGCGACCGGCAGGCCGCAGGCCGCGACCAGGGGCGCTACGACCAGGCTGACCTTGTCGCCCACGCCGCCCGTAGAGTGCTTGTCCACAGCAAAAGGTACAATGTCCTTCAGATCGAGCACGTCACCCGAATAGGCCATCGTCAGCGTCAGATCGTGTATTTCGCGGTCAGTCATACCACGCAGACACACGGCCATCAGCCAGGCGGCGGCCTGGTAATCGGGGATTTCGCCCCGGGTATATCCCTGAACGAAGAACTCGATTTCCTCCCGCGAAAGTTCAACCCCATCTCGTTTTTTGGCAATGATATCTACAGCGTGCACAGTTTGCCTCCTTTAACCTCAACCTCAATCTTATTGATTATAGCACAGGATTCAGGCAGGGTAAAGTTGCCTCTAATCCCGATTGACGTTATAATGGATTATCTTGTTGCAGAGAGGATGACACAATGACTAAAGTAGATACAATTTTGACCGGCGGCAGTGTCGCCACGATGGACGATGATTTTGCTCTCTTCATTCCCGGCGCGGTTGCCATTCGCGATGGTATCATCGAGGGTGTCGGGCCGGCCGACCAGGTTGCAGCCGCGTACACCTCGGACGAGGTCGTGGATTGCAGTGGGTGCGCCGTTATTCCGGGTTTGATCAATGTCCACACTCACGCCCCGATGACCCTGCTCCGGGGACTGGCCGACGACCTGCGACTGGATGTTTGGTTGATGGGTTACGTCATGCCCGTGGAGCAAGAGTTCGTGCGGCCTCGTTTCTGCTGGCTGGGCACGCAACTGGCCTGCGCCGAGATGATTCGCTCCGGCACGACCTGTTTCGCCGACATGTACTATTACGAGGAGGCCGTCGCCGACGCGGCGGCTCAGGCCGGTATGCGGGCCGTGTGCGCCGAGACTGTGCTAAAGTTCCCCACGCCCGATGCACTGAGTTACGACGAGAGCCTGGAATACACCCGTGATTTCATCCGGCGTTGGAAAGGTCACCCGCTGATCACGCCGGCGGTAGGGCCTCATGCCCCTTATACGACGACCGCTGAACTGTTGCAGGCATGTGCTCAACTGGCGTTAGAGTTCGACGTGCCGCTCCACATCCACATCGCCGAGACCGCGCAGGAGGTGGAGGAGCACCGGGCTGAGTACGGGATGCCGATGACGCCCTGGGTGAAAAAGCAGAACGTTTTCGAAGCCAAAGTCACAGCCGCCCACTGTGTCCATCTGGACGAGGGAGAGATGCTCACGCTGTTGCACCACGGGGTTGGCGTGGCACACAACCCCACCAGCAATCTCAAATTGGCCAGCGGTATCGCGCCGGTGGTGCACATGCTGGAACTGGGGCTCAACGTGGGCATCGGCACCGATGGCCCGGCCAGCAACAACAACCTGGATATGTGGGAGGAGACACGGTTAGCGGCGTTGCTGGCCAAGGGCGCGACCTCCGACCCCACGGCCCTGCCGGCGCGGCAGGCGCTGGCGCTGGCGACCATTGGCGGGGCGCGGGTGCTGCACCTGGATGAGTTAGTTGGCTCGCTGGAAGCGGGCAAACGGGCCGACATTGCCGTGGTGAACCTGTGCAACGTCCATAACACGCCCAAGTTTGCGCGTGATCGAGAGGCGCTGTATGCCCAGTTGGTCTACGCCGCCAAGAGCAGCGATGTGCGGGACGTGATGTGCCAGGGGCGGTGGCTGATGCGCGAGCGGGAGTTGCTCACGTTGGACGAGCAGGCGCTAGAGGCTGAGGCAGCCATCGTGGCACACAAGATTGACACCTTTCTCATTCAGCGCGAAGAAAGCGTGCTCAGCAAACTGTTGGTCATCGGCCAGGTGGCCCAGGAAAAGACGTTCGAGGTACAGGTCAAAGTGCTTATGATGGACGCCGCACCGGTGGAAGCCTTGCTGGGTGGGCCAGAGATTCTGGTCGTCAAGCCGAGCCACCGTCGCCAGTACGATACTTACTTCCTGTTCGACGATCCCTACCGCAGCCGCATCCGCTACCGGGAGGACGAGATGCTGGACGAGAGTGGTGACCAGGTGCAGGACGCGCTCTACCGGCTGACGTTGACCGGCGAGACGAAGGATCGCGAGTATGCTCACTCGGTGCTCCTGTCGCGCTCCCGCTTCGATGCGCCAGCGACGCGCAGTCTGCGCTTTTACCGTGAGTACTTTCAGCCGGCGTCCGAGGTCGTGGTGCACAAGGAGCGACGCCGTTACCACGTGCGCTACGGCGGGACGGATTTCGCGGTCAATCTGGACCGGCTGACGAAGCCGGAACTGCCGGGAGTTTTCCTCGAGATCAAAAGCCGCACCTGGTCGAGGCAGGACGCGGAGCGGAAGGCGGAGTTGATCGGCGAACTGCTAGAGACACTCGGCGTGCAGGAGCAAGAGTTGGTCAAGCAAGAGTACATGGAACTGGCGGTCGAGGCGGAGGAGAGGGAGTAGTCACCTGTCGGGCGGCAGGCAAGAAACCAGGTTTCTCATCTGCGGTCATCCCGAGGAGGGCGGCGTGTTCAAGTACATCGCCGACGTCCCGGAGGGCATGGTTAGTCGCCAGGTGCCGGAGCAGACCTACGCCGTCTTTCCCTGCACGCTCGAGACCATCCACGAAATGTACCAGTACGCCTTCCAGACCTGGCTGCCCCAGTCCGACTACCAGGCCGGGGATGGCCCCGACTTTGAGTTGTACGACGAGGATTTTCGCTCAATCGGTGTACGTCGCCAGTTTCGCCGCCAACAGATTGGCCGAAAGGCGCGTCAGGTCTCGGTCGCGTTCGATGGTCAGGCTCTCTGTCACCCACCGGTAGGTGTACAGGCTGACCAGGGCCACCGCAACCAGTATGATGGCGGTGGGAACAAAAGACCAGGCGATGATTTTATTGCGCAGGCTCTTCCACCGGAACATTTTTAGATTTTAGATTTGCTGATTTGCCGATTTACTGCGTTTCGATCTCTACCACCGCCGTCATACTCCAGCGCAGTTCCGGCACGGTCTTGTCCAGTTCGACGGTGACGGGGTAGGTCATGTTGCCCCGGTAATCCACGGTCTCCACCATCTCGTACACCAGCGCGTCAACCGGCGCAGCGAATAGGAAACTGATAAGCGGATAGTCGTTGCCCCCTCATCCGCTTATCCGCTTCTATCTGTTGCCTCCACAATCTCAATCTCCTCCCCCGTCAACCCATACAACTCGTACACCAACCGGTCAATCTGCCGGTCGGTGGCCTCGATTTGACGCTGGTAGAGTTGCTTGTCGGAGAGAAGGGTGGCGGCGGCCAGTTTTTGGTGCAGTGGCTGTCATTTCGTTTTCCTCGAGTGCTGTTCAGGGGAGGAGAGTGTGGTGGTCAGGAGTGACTCGTCAGGCGACGCTGTGCTCACCGTCCATCTGACCGCCTCGGCGGAAGAGACTCTCCGGAGATTGGTGTCAGGACAATCACGACAGACTGCCGCAAAATCTCTTCCCAGATACCTTACGGCTTGACTGACTCGAGTAGGCCCAGGCCAATCTCTACGGCTACGCTGGGATCGGCCTGGTGTTCGATCATGACAGCGACGGCGTAGCGCGTTCCGCCGGTTGCGCGAGCGACGCCGGTGAACCAGGCGTGCGGCGGCTGATCTTTTCCGGCGATGGCAATCCCCCAGTGTGCGGCGACGCCATCATCGTAGCGTTGCCAGACCGCCAAGAGTTCGCGTGCTCTGGCCGGCGTGAGAACGGCGCGGGGCTGCCCGGTGCCAGGGTGCTCGTGCCAGTCTCCTTTCACATCCTGGATGCGGAGGACCAACCGTGGGGTGGGCATTGTGCCCTCGTTGGCCAGCGTCGCGGCCACCAGCGCTATCTGCAAAGGGGATACGGTTAGATTTCCCTGCCCGATGGCCTCGGCCCGCAAGCCCCTCGTGGTCGAGAGTGTTTCCGTATTCCAGTCGGCCGCCTCGGTCGGGATCTCTAGCGGGGGTGGGGTGGTGAGCGCCCAACGTTCCACTGCCTCTGTCAGCCCATCGGCTCCCAACCGTTCGCCCAACTCGGCGAAGGGGACCGGGCAGGCGGCCCCGTAGGCGTCGGCCAGCGCATAAGGCTCGGAGGGGGGTGTGCTGCAGCCCAGCCGGGCGCCGTTGACGATGAGGGTTGTGGTGATGCCGGTGACGGGAGTCGCAAGGTCGGCCCGTCCATCGTCCAGCGCCTCGGCCAGGACGACGGTCTGGAGGGTGGCTCCCGGCTGATAGAGGCCCTGAGTGGCCCGGTTGACCAGCGGCGCAGTTGGGTCATCGCTCAAGATCTCCCATTCTTCGTCGAGGCGCGCCGGGTCAAAGGTGGGGCTCGAGGCCAGGGCCATAATCTCGCCGGTGGTGGCGTCAAGCAACACCACGGCCCCGGTCTGTCCGGCGAGGGCCTCCTGGGCCTGCGCTTGCAGCGGTGCGCCGAGTGTCAGTTGTACATCGTGGCCGTGGGGTGGGCGGTGGAGCAGTTCATCCCACGCGGCCTGCCAAGCGCTGCGCCCCATCTCCCCGCGCAGTTCCTCGTCAAAGGCGGCCTCAATGCCCCCGGTGCCGTAGCGCAGACTGGCGTAGCCGACCGCGGGCGCGGCCTCCGGCACGAGGTAGCAGCGCGTGACGATGCCGTCGTTGGCCACTTCCACGTCGGCCAGCACAGTTCCCTCCCGGTCCAGGATGCGCCCACGCACGATGCGCTGTTCGTAGAGCACGCGGCGTGGGTTGTCGTCGCGGGCGTTCAGGTAATCGGCGCGAACGATGGCCCAGTAGCCACACGTCGCGGTCAGCAGCGCCAGGGCCAGAAGAAGCGCCCAGGCAGTGTGGTAGATTGGTAGATTGGTAGATTGGTAGATTGGTGAACCGTCTTCCCAATTTACCGAAACCCGGAGAAGGAGGGCCAGGGCGATGAAACTGGTCAGGAGGGAACTGCCGCCGTAGGAGACGAAAGGGAGGGTGACACCGGCGATGGGGGCCAATTTGGCGTTTCCGGCCATGATGACCCACGCCTGGATAACCAGACTGGCGGTAAGGCCCGCGGCAAGGAAGCGCTCGAAGGGACGTGGCGCGCGGGCGGCGATGCGGAAACCGCGCAGCATCAACACGCCGTATAGCGCGACGACGACCAGTGTCCCCGCCAGGCCGAACTCTTCCCCGATGGCGGCGAAGACAAAGTCGGTGTGCACGGCAGGGATGTAGCCGGGGCTTCCCGATCCCAACCCTCGTCCGAAAATTCCTCCGGCCCCGAAGGCCAGCAGCGATTGCACGATCTGGAAGGCGCGGCCGGCCGCCTCTGGCCAGGGGTTCAACCAGCCGTCCACCCGTAGCGCCACCCGGTCGGAGAGCAGGTAGCCGGACAGGCCCACCAGCAGGAAGAGTGTCAGCCCGGCGGCGACGTATCCCCATTGCCCCGTCGCCAGGTAGAGCATTGCCAGGAAGGTGAAAAAGAACAGCATCGCCGCGCCCAGGTCTTGCTGCCAGGCCAGCAGTATCACCGTCAGCCCGAACATTGCCAGAAGCGGGCCGACATAAGCCAGCGGTGGGAGATGCCAGCGCCCGATCTTGGATCTTTCTGAGACGATCAGTTCCCGTCGCTCGGCCAGGTAGGAGGCCAGGTAGACGACGATCAGGAGTTTGAGCGGCTCCGAGGGCTGGAAGTAGACGTCGAAACCCCCCAGCCAGAGGCGCGGGCCGTAGCCGGAGGGGTTGACGCCGAAGATGAGCGTAATTGCCAACAGTGCCAATCCCCCGAGGAGCCAGGTATAGCGGAAGCGCCGCAGCCAGCGCAGGCCTGCCCTGAGCCCCGTCGAAGGAGCTTGCCCTGAGCCTGTCGCTTGCACTGAGCCCAGTCGAAGTGAAGGGTCACTCCCCAGCCGGACGATAACCAGGAGTGCGGCGGTGGAGATGAGCAGCCAGACGGCTTGTCGCAGGAGAAAGTTGCTCGCCAGATGGCCGATGAGCAGGAGCCCCCAGCCGGTCAGGAGCGCGGCGACAGGCAGCAGGAAGGGGTCACGGTGGGGAAGGTAGCGGGAGAGGAGGAGGTGGGCGGTGGCGAAGGAAATGACAAATGATAGAATGACCAATGACCAACTGCGAACTGCGAATTGCGAATTGTGAATTGTGAGGGTGAGGATGCCGGCGAGGAGGAAAGCGGCGGCGATGAGGAGGAGGGTACGTTCGCGGTGGGTGGTTTGGGTGTTGGTTGGCATAGAAAGTTATCCTTGACAGAGGTCTGAATTACAGTATAATGCAATTGGGTAATTGAGCAATTGCGTATTTCGGGAGGTTGTGATGCCCACTGTGATTTCGGCGGTGGATTTTCACCGCAAGGCAGGTGATTTGTTAGCCCGTATTCGTTACCGGGATGAACGTTTCATCATCAAGCGGCGCGGCCAGCCAGTGGCTGTGTTGCTGGGCTTTGAGGAGTACCGACGTCTGGAGAAATTGACGGCCGCCCGGCGGGCAGCGGAACGTGCTAGACATTTCGATGCTTTCGAATCTGCGCTGGTAGATACCCCTCCACCGGAGATGGATTCGGCCGGCTTGAGCGACGAGGACATCCAGGCCGAGGTGGATGCTGTCCGCGAGGCCCATTATGCTCAAGGTCGTAGTTGACACCAACTTGCTGGTGCGGATGGTCACGGGTACACCGACTTCCTCTCCACTGTATCGTCTGTGGCGGGCGGGCCGCTTTGAATTGCTCACCTCCGCTCTTTTGCTGGATGAACTCGCCCAAGTGCTAGAGCGCCCCCATCTGCGGCGCTACCTCCGCCCCGGCGCAGACAAGGCCTTCCTGAACTTGGTTCGCGCTGAAGCCACGGTAACCGCTCCTGCACTCCACATTACCTTGTGTCGTGACCCCAAAGACGATATGCTACTTGAGGTGGCTGCGGCAGGTCGGGCGGACTATTTGGTTTCGGCCGACCTGGACCTGACGGATGATCCCCATCTCAAGGCGACGATGGAAGCCAGGTATGGTGTTCGTGTCGTCACGCTGTCCGAGTTTCTGGCGGCGCTGGAGAGGCGGGGCGGTTGAACGGGATCTTGACAAAAGCCCTTCGTAGTGGTAAAATGTAAGCGAACAAAAAAACGGGTCACTGGCTGTTGTGCACAGCAGTCAGGCGGCCAATGTTTCCCCTCGGTGAAAGAGTGCCCGGCTGTGGGGCGCGCGCCAGGTGGTTGAATGTCTCTTTGGAGACCATAACCTGGATAGCCGAGGCGGTTTTATTTTACGGCCTCGTAGTGGTAGACCTGCAAGTGCGCTTCCAGTCCCCGCAGAT
>CAYQTW010000008.1:7060-21861 GCA_964420485.1 uncultured Anaerolineales bacterium | reverse complement strand
CCCGAGGCCTGGAGTGTTGATCTATCTTGCATTGTTATGGAATGCAGAGCACCTGCCCGGCATAGATAAGACTCAGATTGGTGATGCCGTTCACCTCGGCGATGGCCCACATACTGACCCCGTAGCGCAGCGCAATGCGGTAAAGGTTCTCGCCCCAGACGACGGTGTGGTACCAGCGGCACGTGGGGGGCGTCGGGGTGCCGCCGTCGAACTGGCGCGGGCAGACCCGGCCGGCCGGCAGCGACTTGTAGATGGCGGGAATCGCCAGGACTTGGCCGACGTGGATGATATTGGGGTTGAGAATCCCGTTCTGCGTGGCGATGGCGTAGGGGTCCACCCCGTAGGCCCGCGCGATGCAGTAGAGCGTCTCCCCTGACTGCACGGTGTGGTAGCCGAGGATGCTCGACGGTGGAAGCGTGGGACTGGGTGTCGGTGTGGGGCTAGATGTGGGCGTGGGACTGGGTGTCGGTGTGGGGCTAGATGTGGATGTGGGCGTGGGTGTGTCAGGCGTGGATGTGGGTGTTAGTGTTGGAGTATCAGCGTTGACGGTGACACTCCCGTCCCGAGTGCCGGTGTTGATAGCATTACCATTGCGGTCGGACAGGATGACGTTGCTAAAGCCGAGAGCACAAGTTCCGGCGGCTTTCCCCTTGAAGGTGATCGTGGCCAGTACACCACTGCCACTGACCGGCTCGTGGGGCGGCATCTGGGCGATGGCAAAGTCAATCTTGCCGGCAGCCTGATCCACTGCGTTCTGCGCCACAAAGTCCGGGCTCAAGAACGTGCCGGACTGGATCTGCACGCCGGCCGCGTCCGTGTCGGCATCCTCCACCTCCAGCAGCGCCGGGTCAAAGGTCAGGTGCACCTCGAGGCCGTACAAGTCGGTCACGTTCTCGACGCTGATGTTCACCGTCGTCGTGGCTCCCACGTCTAGCGCACCGCTTCCAACGACCACCATTGTATCCTGGGCCAGCCCGTAGCCGGTGGGTATGGAGAGCAATATGACTACCAGCAAGGCCAATCCCACCCGGCGGCGTAGCAGCGTCGCAAACTGTGTTTTCATCGTTCCTCCTCTCTCTGATAGTGAGCCAATTAGCGCGTCTTGACGATACACCATTCAACTATATTGTAGTCTGGCAGCGATTGGTTGTCAAGTCGAATAGTTGGGTGGTCAAGACCACCTGACTACCAGGTCGTTGGGCCGTAGCGCCCAAAGTTACCAGCAGCGATGGTCAGGTCGAGAATGTTGACCACTCCGTCGTCGTTAATGTCCACCTCAGGTGGTACCGGTGGGCTGTTCTGCCCGAACCAACTGATGATGAGGACAATGTCGAGGATGTTGATAGAGTTGTCTTGTTTGGCATCGCCTCCTATCAGTGTCGTATGGCCAATGCTCACGGTAGACCCCACGACGTAGACGCCTGATTTTTGAGCGTGCAGGTAGCCGGGATACCAGGCATTGATGGTGTAAGTGCTGCCCACCGGAACCGCCAGGCTGAAATCGCCACCGGCGCTCGTCGTGGCCCAGCCTGCCTCACTCTGGCTCACTGTGAGAGCGACGACATCTGTGTTCGCGTGACCGGCCAGCGATCCCTGCCGCCCTACGACGCCCGTGATCGTGCCGGCGGTAGACACAGTGATGGCGGGCACGTAGGTGCTATTGACGGGAATGAGGCCACCACTAGAGGTGGAGAGGAAAGAGCCGGGCAGAGCACCGGGTGACGCGATGCTAAAGTTGCACGGACCGGGTGCTATACCAGCCCACGTGATGGAGGCCACTGTCCCTGTCTTGTCGGTCACCGGGCCCGAGCCGCCGGTGTGGCTGACGGCGATGTGAACACACGCCCGTGTGTCACACTCTGGAGGGTGGGAGATGGCAGGATTGGGGCCGAGCACCTCATTGGCACCGATCACCAGGTTTCCGTCGAAGAAGCCGTTCTTGACCTCGATCTGGGTGCCGTTGGCCGGATTGTCGTCAAAGTCACTCACGGTCACGACGCTCGAGTCAAAGGGCACCCAGATTTCGACGCCCAGCACTCCAAGCACGGGTGGGGCACTGTTGGTGATAGAGACCTGGAGGTCTGTGACGAACATGCCGCCCACGACGGGGGCTCCGGAAAGCACGTCTGTCAAGATGATAGAGGTGTAGGTGTTGGGAGATTGTGCCCCCACGGAAGTGGATAGCAGGGCCGCGAGGATGATAACTATGACCAGACTCAGACTGAAAACTTGGACTTTTTTCTTCATCGTTCATTTCTCCTTTCTCGATAGTGTTTTACGGCCAGTACCGTAACTGCCCACAATTGTAGCATAGATTCCTGGGATATCAGTTACAAAAACGTTACGGTTTGTATACAATGTCCGCCTGGCTTTCTCTGCCTGGGGCAACTGCTCAGGCTCGCGGTGAACGTGCCGTCCGGCGCTGGCGACACGACGCCCACCTGAATTTGACAACCCTTCGTCTGCGTGCTATACTTCTTGTCGCGGGCCGTTAGCTCAGCCTGGCAGAGCAGGGGCCTTTTAAGCCTTTGGCCACAGGTTCGAATCCTGTACGGCCCATTTTAGGGGAAGGATACAGGTAGACAGGTAGACAAGGCGTATCATCTCAATATTCTGGGGCACTTTTAACGTAGCCGCGCTTTCCATAGCGCGTTATGCCCGCGAGGTATGGAAACCTCGGCTACATTGCCCCACTTTATTGAGCAGATACGACAAGGCCATTGTCTACCTGTATCCTTATTTACTTTGACAATGGCATATTCGCCTCGCACGGCGGTTAAAACCACGTGCGTGCTATACCTGCAAAGTCGCCCTTCGGCGACTGGGACAGTCCACGCAGGTGGACTTGGCAGTAGTTGCCCGCGAATTTATTCGCCGGGCTTTTAATGTGCCATTGTCAAATTACTTGTATTCTTATCCTTCCGTATGATGGTACTTTCAATGTGGGCGTTCTGGGTTGCGCTGGCGGCGATGGCCGCCGGGCTGATCGGCGTCATCCTGCCGGTCGTCCCCGGCGTTGGCCTGATCTGGCTCGCGGTGTTGGTCTATGCCATCGCCGAGCAGTTCGCCACCATTGATCCTCTCACTTTTTCCATCCTCACCATCCTGGGCGCGATTGGCTTTACCGCCGATCTGTGGATGAGCCAGGTGGGAGCCAAAGTGGGCGGGGCTTCTGTATGGTCGCTGCTGGCCGGGCTAGCGCTGGGCGCGATTGGCGCTATCGTCGGCCTGGTCTTTTTGGGAGTAGGCGCGATACCAGGCGCCATCGTCGGGGCCATCGCTGGCGTCGTCCTGGCCGAGTGGTACCAGCGCAAGGATTGGCGCGAGGCGTTCAAGGCCGGTGGAGGGTGGCTGGTCGGCTGCACCGTCTCCGGCGGCGTGCAGTTCATTATCGGTGTGCTAATGATCGTCATTTTCGTTTGGCAAGTGTTGAGAGGGTAGGCCGTAGGTTTGGAAAGGTGTTTCCTATCATAACGTAATAGACAAGTGAGGAGGAATACAATTATGGATAAACAAAGAGGTACGACTATCACCATCGTCGCGGCAGTGCTGGCGCTCTGTTGCTCACTGCTTTGCTGCACATCCGGTGGTGCCATGTTCGCCGGCGGAAAAGAATGGGGCAGAGAACTCGTCGGCGCCCCGATTGACCCTGTTTACGGCACCCTCCCATGCTGCCTGGGCATTTTGGTATTGATAATACCTCTGCTGCTATGGATCTTTTTGGTGCGCGGCGCAAAAGAGGAGGCCTACGTAGAGGGCGCTATAGTGGAGGAGGCTTATGTAGAGCAGACCCCGGTCGAGGAAATTGAGGCGGTGGATGCTGTGGCGGACGAGACTACATTCGCAGACTAGCAGGACTGCCAGGCTGCATGCTGACCAGCGTGTGGTGGTTTACGTTAGCATAGAGTAGGGGTGTAGTAACGCTGCGCCCCTACTCTTGTGTTACACCTGCCTCTTTGACGACGGCAGCGAGTGCGAAGAGTGGGCCTTTTTTCGCGGCGAATGTGCTCCCGGCGAGTCTCAGTAGACCCCGCGTTCAGCGTTGGAGGGAACGAATGGTAGAATACCATCCCCGTACTTATTGGACGCAAGTCGCAGAGAGGATCCAGGCCCGGGGGGCGCGGAACATCGTGGCTGGAGACGACACGCCCTTTTTCAGATACCAGCGGGCGAGGTTTCTTCAAGAGTTGGCCCAGATTGATTTCCAGGGTAAATCGGTTCTCGAGGTCGGCTGTGGGCCTGGTGGAAATTTGGAGGTGATACACGCCACCAATCCAACAAGACTGGTCGGCTGTGACATATCCTGGAAAATGATCGGTCTGGCCGCGCAAAACCTGCAACCTATACTTGCCGACGTCGAACTCGTACTCACGGATGGTGTGACTTTGCCGTTCAAACAAAAGAGTATGGACATTGTGTACACCGTGACCGTGTTGCAGCACAACACGGACGAGGACATGCTCGTCGGGCTGATGCGAGAAATATGTAAAGTTGCGCGGGACAAGGTCTTGCTTTTTGAAGAAACATCTGTTAAAATAAAATCCGGCCGGTCGTGGGTGCTGAGGCCGGTGGGCTATTATCAGGCCATTATGGAAGAACGCGAGTTCAAACTCACCGAGGTCAAATACCTCAATGTGTTCTTTAGCCACCTGGCCTCGGTGGGCATCTCGAGATTGATGGGGCTCAGAGACCGCCAAGAGGGTGAGCCGCTCCCTGCTCTGGCAGTGGCTGGCCAAAGGGCTTGTTTGCCTCTCACACGCCCACTCGATAGGCTTTTCACCAAACGCATAGGCCTGACGAAAATGTCCTTTGAACGAGAGGATCGGAGGTAGTGATGAATTTGGAAACCAAGATCGCCATCGTCACCGGCGCATCGCGCGGCATCGGGCGGGCCATCGCGCTGGAACTGGCGCGGCGCGGCGCGCGTGTCGTGGTCAACTATAACCGCAGCGCGGAGGCTGCCGCCGAGGTCGTGGCCGCCATCGAGGCCGCTGGCGGGCAGGCCATCGCGGTCCAGGCTGACGTCGCTGACCTGAAGCAGGCCGCGGGGTTGATCCGGGCGACGCTGGATGCTTTTGGCCGGATAGACATCCTGGTCAACAATGCCGGCACCACCCGCGACCAATTGCTGATGCTGATGAAAGAAGAGGATTGGGACGACGTCCTGCGCACCAACCTCAAGAGCGTGTTCAACTGCTGCAAGGCCGCCGCCCGCCCGATGGTGCGACAACGACAGGGGCGCATCATCAACATCAGTTCCGTCTCTGGCATCGCGGGGCAGGGCGGGCAGACCAACTATGCTGCCTCCAAAGCGGGCATCGCCGGTTTTACCAAGAGCCTGGCCAAGGAACTGGGGGCCCGCAACATTACCGTGAACGCCGTCGCGCCGGGTTTCATCCCCACCGCTCTGACCGCCGGCATGCCGGAAGAGTGGAAACAGCGCGTGATTGAGATGACGCCGCTAAAGCGAATGGGACGGCCCGAGGACGTGGCCTATGCCGTCGCCTTTTTGGCCAGCGATGAGGCTGCCTTCATCACCGGCGAGGTGCTGACGGTAGATGGCGGGCTGGTAATGTGACAGACCTTCCCGAAAGCCTTGAGACTTGAGCTTTCGGGAAGGTGAAAAATGAACAAGGGAGGTGCAGATGGAAACGAAACCAAAAATTGGTAAAATCACCATAGCGCCGAGGGTATTGGAGACCACCGCCCGCCTCACGACACTGGCCGTACCAGGTGTGGCCCGTTTGACTTCACCGCCGGGCATGCAGCGTCTCTTGCGGCACGATGGAATCAAGATCAAAGTCACGGGAAATAGCGTACAGGTGAGCCTGTACGTCGTGACCGAGCCGGACGTCAATATGCTCAGCGTCGGCCGCCAGATACAGACCGAGGTCACCCGCGCGATCCGGGACATGGTCGGTATGCAAGTCCAGTCCGTGGACGTGCACGTCGAAGACGTAACTCGCTTCTCCGAGGAAGCGTAGCCGCCTTACAATCGGGAGAAGCATAATTGTGAAAACCCGCCATCAGGCTCGCATCGTGGCACTACAGGCGTTGTACGAGGTTGACTGTGTACATCATCCTCCCGGCGCCGTGCTGGAACAGCGTCTGGTCGAGGTCAGATTGCCGTCGGCTGCCGTATCTTTTAGCCGCCGCCTGGTGAGCGGCGTGCTAAAGTACCAGTCCGTGCTCGACGTCTTTATCCATCGCCACGCTCCCGAATGGCCGCTGGAACAGATGGCCTACATTGATCGCAATATCCTGCGCATGGCTGTTTTCGAGTTCGCCGTGGACGGCCGGACGCCCGTCAAAGTAGCTATCAACGAGGCCGTCGAACTGGCCAAAGCCTTTGGCTCCGACAGTGCCCCGCGTTTCATCAACGGTGTGCTAGGCGCATTGGTGGAGCATACAGAGGCTATCGCGCAAGCGGTTGAGGACGTGGCGAAGAAAGAGTAGTGATATTTAAGCGTTCACAGGCCGCACGGCGGTTGAAACCGCGTGTAACGCCTGCAAAATCGACCTTCGCCGATTGTCCTAGTCGCCGCAGGGCGACTTGGCAGATGTTGCCGCGAATTCATTCGCTGGGCAGCGATATGACAAGGAGGACATCACGGTATGAGTGAGAAGCGTATAGTCACCATCATCATGGGCGCTGCTGGGCGCGACTTTCACAACTTTAACGTCTATTTCCGCGACAACTCGGACTATGACGTCGTCGCCTTCACCGCCACCCAGATCCCCAACATTGATGAACGCAGGTACCCGCCGGAACTGGCCGGGAACCTGTACCCGGAAGGCATCCCCATCCATCCTGAGGCGGAACTGGGCGACTTGATCCGCCGCCACCAGGTGGCCCAGGTGATCTTTGCCTATTCTGACGTGCCCCACGAGTACGTAATGCACAAGGCATCGCAGGTGTTGGCAGCCGGGCCCGACTTTCGGCTGATGGGGGCGGGCGCGACGATGCTGGAGAGCAACAAGCCGGTGGTGGCCGTCTGCGCCGTGCGCACCGGCGCCGGCAAGAGCCAGACCACCCGCCACGTCTGCGACGTGCTCCAGCGGATGGGAAACCAAGTAGTCGTGGTCCGCCACCCAATGCCCTACGGCGACCTGGTTGCCCAGACAGTGCAGCGGTTCGCCACCTACGAGGACCTGGCCCGGCACAAGTGTACCATCGAGGAGCGGGAAGAGTACGAGCCGCACATTGACCGGGGCGTGGTGGTCTATGCCGGGGTGGATTACGAGCGCATCTTGCGCCAGGCGGAGGAGGAAGCGGATGTGATCGTCTGGGACGGGGGGAACAATGACCTGTCCTTTTACCGGCCCGACCTGTACATCGTCGTGGCGGACCCGCACCGGCCTGGCCACGAACTGCGCTACCATCCTGGGGAGACCAACCTGCGCGCGGCCGACGTCGTGGTCATCAACAAGGTGGACACTGCCAGCCCCGAGGGAGTGGCCCAGGTGCGAGAGAGCATCTATGCGGTCAACACGCGGGCCATCGTGGTAGAGGCTGCCTCCCCCATCTTTGTCGAGCACCCGGCGGCGGTGCGCGGCCAACGGGTGCTGGTGGTCGAGGATGGGCCGACGCTGACCCACGGGGAGATGGCCTACGGGGCCGGGGTGGTGGCGGCGCGGCGGTTCGGCGCAGCCGAGTTGGTGGACCCCCGCCCCTACGCGGTTCGCACCATCGCCGCCACCTTTGAAAAGTATCCCCACATCGGCCCGCTTCTGCCGGCGATGGGGTACGGCGAGAGCCAGACGCGGGACCTGGAGGAGACCATCAACGCGACCCCGTGCGACCTGGTGCTGGTGGCCACGCCCATTGACCTGCGGCGGCTGGTCAACATCCGCCACCCGGTGGACCGGGTACGGTACGAACTCCAGGTCATCGGCGAGCCAACGTTGGAGGATGTGCTGGCTGGGCGGTTTGGATGAGAGTTGCAGGTTCAAGCCGTTTCGGATATAATACCTGCATTCTCTGACGCAGGAGGCATGGCGATGGCGCAGACGAGCGTTTCCTCAATCGGCTACTATAAAGAGTTGATCCCTGTATTTTCCACCGACCAGGCTAAACGCCTGGATCGGGTGCTCGCCTCCGTTGTGGAACAAGTCAAGAAGGATGAGAGATTCAGACGGAGAGGGAGCCTGGACCGGGTGGAGGCAACACTGGAGCACATTGCCCAGATTCAGGCCAGCACCGAGGGGCATGTCGGCCGTCTGGAGGAGGCAATGGAGCGCCTCGCCCAGGCCCAGGCCCACACCGAGGAGCGCGTCGGCCGCCTGGAGGAGGCCCAGGTTCGTACAGAAGCGGCAATCCAGACACTGACCCAGGCTGTGACAGGCTTGCAAAAAGAAGTTGGTACTCTCTCCAACTCTATTGGGCTGGGGCTTGAGGATCTGGGGTATGCCATACTCCCCGCCTACATTGAGAGTATCTACGGCATCCGCGAAATCACATTCACTCGCCGTTTCATCCAGGTGAATGGTCAGCCGATTGAGGTCAATTTCTACGCCGAGGGCAGGAGGGACGGAGAGAAAGTCATCCTCATTGGCGAGGCCAAGAACCGCATTAAGCGCGCCGAAGTGCGCAAGTTTGCCAAGCGACTGCGGCTGTTGGAAAAAGTACTCGATAAGCCGTTGTTCCTGTTCATGTTCGGCTTCTGGATCCATCCTAGCGCGGAGGAACTGGCCGTTGAGCATGATGTGGAACTGATCGTCTCGTACAAACTGACCAGATAGTCACAGAAACGGCGAAAGGGCTGCCTCCCATTGAGGCAGCCCTTTGCGTTTGTGCCTGAGCATGAGCGGAGGTAAACCCGCTACTCACTCCTATTCGGCAAAAAAGTACTGGTACGTGTCCACCCGCATAAAGTGCGCCTCGTTCACCCGTTCTCCATTCGCTTCCAGCCACGCCTGCACCAGCCCCCGCTCGTCCCACATCTCCATCTCGGTGGCGACCAGCCAGATCGCATCATACCCCGCCGTCATCTCCTGCATGCGCCGCGCGGCCTCCTGTTCGCTCATCAAATATGAGCCGTCCGGGGCGCGGTGGTTGGTATAGAGCCCCTCGGCCCAGGGGTATTCGTCTTGGGGGAAATAGTAGTCATAGGTGTATTTGGCGTGAGGGATCTGGAATACGATCAGTTCACCGGACGCGCAGTGGTCGGCCACATAGGCCGCGGCGGCGCGAAAGTCGGATTTTATGGGGACGGTGGCTTGTTGCCGCAGGTTGACGCCATTAAAGACGAGGATGAGACCCGCCAGGAATACCGCTGTCCGGCGGCCCCAGACACCCAAGTGCCAGGGGAACGCTAGTCCCAAGGCGACCAGCAGATAAAAGGCCGGCGCGGACCAGACGAGGTAACGGTCGGTAAAGAGCGGCTGCCGTAGCGAGATGACCCACACGGCCAACAGTGGCGTCACGAGCCATTCCACCAGCGCGAGACGCTTCCCTCTCCCCCCCCTATCAAGGGATGGCTGGGGGGAGATGGGGCTCACCAGTCCCCACACGGCCAGCATGCCCATCAGCACCATGCCCCAGGGCCAGCCCCAACTGAGGATCCCCAGGCTCCAGCCGTTGAGCAAGATCTCCGTCATCTCGCCCAGTGAGTAATGATAAAAGCCGGTCTCGCGGGTCTGGAGCATCAGCGGGGCCTGCCAGGCGACCAACGGCAGGTACGGCAGGGTGAGGCAGGCCAGGCTGACCAGTGCGCCCTTCCATTGCTTGCGCGCCTGGGGCCACCAGGTAAGATAGAGCAATCCCTGTACAGGAATCAACAGGGCGGCCAGGATGTGGGAATAAAAGGCCAGGCTGGTGGCGACGACCTGCACCGCCCACCAGCGCCAACCCCCGTCCTCGACGGCGCGGCGCAGTCCATAGATCGCCAGCAGAGCCAGGGCCGGCGTCAGCGTGTACATCTTTACCTCCTGCCCGTACCAGGCCAGGTAGGGAGAAAAAGCCACCAGCAGCGCGGCGAACAGGCCCACGGGCCGGTCGAACAGGCGGCGGCCCAGCGCATAGACCAGCGGTACGCAGAGGACACCCAGGGCGAGTGAAAAAAAGCGCATCGCGTATTCGCTCGTGCCGGTGAGCGCGATCCAACCACGGAGGAGCAAAAAATAGAACGGGCCGTTCCAGCCGGGGCGGGTAAAAGTGGAGAGCATCTCCGGCCAGGGCGCGGTGGCAAAGTGCAGCGCGTCCACCTCGTCCCGCCAGAGTGACTGGGCATCGAGGGACACGGCTCGCGCGGCAAAGGCGGCCAGCACCAACAGGCCAATGGCAACAAGGTAGCGGGAGCACGAACGGGGCATAACTCAATTATAGCGCAACTGTCCTGGCTGCGCCAATTGCTTTTTCCTGTGTTTCGGGTATAATCTGACTGAGGTGCAAAGTTGATACGCCAGGTCTGGAGAGCACACACATACACCTATTCTCGCGGATTGTAGCGCGGCGGCCACGAGCCGGTGCCGGTTTGCGCTGCAATCCGTTTCCCTCAGACCCACATCCAGTGGGTTTTTTGTTACCCCATCATCGAACAGAAAAGAGAGGTATTTGATCATGAGCAAACTCACGATTGACGAACAGGTCGCCATCCTGATGCGCGGCGCAGAATTTGGCGACGAACAGATCAAGGAGCACATGCGGGAGGAACTGGGCGAACGGTTGATCGAGGCAGAAAAGACCGGACGCCCGCTGCGCGTCTACTGCGGTTACGACCCCACCGCCGCGTACCTGACGATCGGACATACTGTCACCATGCGCAAACTCCGCCAGTTCCAGGAGTTGGGCCATCAGGTGATCTTTCTCATCGGCTCTTTCACGGGGCTGATCGGCGACCCCAGTGACAAGACCAGTGCACGCGCGCAGCAGACACCGGAACAGGTGGCGGAGAATGCCCGCACCTACACGGAACAAGCGTTCAAGATACTCGACCCGGAAAAGACGCTGGTGCGTGACAACGCGGATTGGTTGAGCAATCTCACCTTTAGCGATGTCATTGGACTGGCCTCCCACTTTACCGTCCAACAGTTCCTGGCCCGCGATAACTTTGCGCAGCGTTACGAGAAGGGGGAGGCTGTATGGGTGCACGAGTTTCTCTACGCACTGATGCAGGGATACGATGCCGTGCAAATGGAAACCGACGTGCAGGTAGGCGGCACCGACCAACTCTTTAACCTCCTGGCCGGGCGCAAGTTGCAGGAGGCATTTGGTCAGCGCCCGCAGGTCTGCATCACAGTGCCCATCCTGGTGGGCACCGACGGCCATATTCGCATGGGCAAGAGCAAGGGGAACTATGTCGGCCTCACCGAACCGCCGGAGGACAAATACGGCAAGACCATGTCCATCCCTGACTCGGCGATGCGTAATTGGTTCGAACTGGTCACCCGCTGGACGCCGGAGCAGATAAACGAACTGCTGGAGGCAGTAGAGCGGGGCGAGGTGCATCCGATGGAGGCCAAGAAAAAACTGGCCTGGGAAATCGTGTCTATCTTTGATGGAGACGAGGCTGCTGACGAGGCCGCTGCCCACTTTGCGCGGGTGCACCAGCAGCGCCAGTTGCCGCAAGAGATGCCAACTTGTGCGCTGACCGGCCCGACCAACGTCGTGGACATCATCCACAGTGCTGGATTCGCGCCGAGCAAGAGCCAAGCCCGCCGGCTGGTGCAGCAGGGCGCGGTCAAACTGGACGGCGAGCGCGTAGCCAGCATTGAGACGGAAATCGAGGTTGAGGGTGAGGGCGAGAGAGTGCTGCAAGTAGGAAAACGCCGCTTCTTGCGGCTGGTAAATCGGTAGATTGGGAAATTGGGGAGGCTTGACCATTGTACCAACCTACCAACGAGGCAATGTCATCAAGTTAAGGATTGTAAAGACCTGCCAGGTTTTCGCCAGAGCTTTTGTGAGCCAGATTCGATACGACTAACAGTGTATTTCCATTCGAAAGTGCCTCATAAAACCTGGCAGGTCTGGCTCTCACCTCTTAACTTGATGACATTGACCAACGAGGAGGACAAATGAAAGACCGCACAATTTTGTGGATATTTCTGGCCTTTATCCTGGGCTTTGGGCTGCCGATGTGTAGTTGCGCCGGGACGGGGCTGCTCGCGCTGAATACACTGAGCTGTATGGCTGGGGAACCCGCGCCGGTAAAGGTGGGCTTTGGCGATGCCGTGGCCGTGATGCAACTCAGCGGGGCCATCAGCAGTGGCTCCGAGAGTTACCTTAGCACGCCGGGTATCACTCCCAATCTCGTGGCCAATCTGTTGGAACGGGTGGCTGCCGATCCTGCCATCAAAGCCGTCGTGGTGAGCGTCAACAGTCCTGGCGGCAGCGTGGTCGCCTCCGACGAGATCTATCACGCGCTGCTCGAGTTCGAAAAGCCGGTCGTCGTGTGGATGGGCGAGACGGCTGCATCGGGCGGCTACTATATTTCCTGCGGCAGCGACTATGTCTTTGCCCACCCAGACACGCTGACCGGATCCATCGGTGTCATCAGCCAGTTTTTCAACGTCGAGGGATTGATGGACAAGGTCGGCGTGGACGTAGTGGTCATCACCTCTGGCCCGGCCAAGGACATTGGCAGCCCTTTCCGCGATATGACAGAGGAGGAGCAAGCGATATGGGAAGGTGTCATTGACGAGGTTTACGAGGGGTTCGTCGAAATCGTGGCCCAGGCGCGAGGTCTGCCGCTGGAGGACGTGCGTGAGTTGGCCGATGGAAGAGTCTACACCGGCCGGCAGGCGCTGGAACTGGGGCTGGTGGACGAGGTGGGCTTGCTGGGCGACGCGATAGCAAAGGCGGCTGAACTGGGCGGCATCGAGGGAGAGCCCCAGGTGATTGAATTGGAGACGACGCCTTCTTTTCTCGACATGCTCTACGGCTTCCAGTCCCGCTCGACGCTGCCGGCGTTGGAGGAGATCCTGAGTTGGGCCGGCGCGCCGGCGTTGGAATTTCGATTCGTGGGGCCATGAATAAAGGTCTTTTACATCTAAACGTGCCCCGAAGCAACGAGTAATTCGGCGTTGAGGATAGAGCCGCTGGACGCGCCGCGCAGCGTGTTGTGGGAGACGCTGACCAGGCGCAGGTCTAGCAGCGGACACTCTCGCACGCGCCCGACGGTGATCGCCATACCCCCCTCGGCGTCCCGGTCCCGGCGGGGCTGGGGGCGGTCAGGCTCGCGGCGGACGATGATGGGGTGCTCCGGCGCGCTGGGCAGTTCGTGCACCACGTCCGCGCCGCGAAAGCCGGCCAGCGCCGCGATTGCCTCCTCGACGGTCGGGCGCTGCTCGAAACCCAACGAAAGGCAGACGGTGTGACCGTCCAGCACCGGCACGCGGTTGGCCTGGGCGCTGATTGCGATGTCCGCCTCGACCCGCCGGCCGTCCTCGATGTGGCCCAGGAGCAGCCGCGTTTCGTGCTCGATTTTTTCCTCCTCACCGCCGATGTAGGGCACCACGTTGCCCAGGATGTCGAGGGAGGCGACGCCGGGGTAGCCGGCCCCGGAGATGGCCTGCATCGTGGCGGCAAAGACCTTCCGCAGGCCAAAGGCGTCGTCCAGCGGCTTGAGAGGTATGACGATGCCGGTGGTGGTGCAGTTGGGGCTGGTGACGATAAAGCCCTCCCATCCGCGCCCGGCCTGCTGGCCGGGAATCATTTTGACGTGATCCGCGTTGATCTCTGGAATCAACAACGGGACGCCCGGCTCCTGCCGGTACGCCGATGCGTTCGAGCAGACGGCGTAGCCCGCCTGGGCAAAGACCGGCTCGACCTCGCGGGCGACGGCGGACGGCAGCGCTGAGAAGACGATCCGGGCCGGCAACGTCGGCTCCAGCGGATTGACGATCATCTCACCGGCGAAAGGCGGCGGGTCGCCGGGAATGACCCAGTTGCAGGCGTCGGCGTAACGGCGGCCGGCGCTGCGCTCAGAGGCGGCCAGCGCCACGATCTCGAACCAGGGATGGCCGGCCAGAAGTTGGATAAAGCGCTGACCGACCGCGCCGGTCGCGCCCAGGATAGCGACAGGTATCTTGGGCGCATGTGCTCTTGCTGGATTGCCAAATCCAGTAGGATGTGGCGGATTTGGCAATCCGCCACGAGCGTTTTGTGAACTATTGGTCTTGGCCATTGATGATCACCTCACTGTGAATCTGTTGTATGGCGTCGGCAGCGGCATCGGCCGCAACGACTAGAGAGACGCTGCACTCGGAAGAGCCCTGGGCGATGGCGATGATGTTGATGTTGCCCCGGCCCAGTGCGCCAAAAATACGAGAGGCGACGCCCGGTGTGCCGCGCATCCCGGCGCCCACGGCGGTCACGATCACCACGTCGTCCAGTGACCGGATCTGGTCAATGTCCCGCCGCGCCAGTTCCAGCGCCATCTCTTCCTCGAGAGCGTGGATGACCGGCGGCACGGTTGGTGTGGGGATGATGAAGCAGATGGATTGCTCCGACGAGGCCTGCGAGATCATCAGCACGCTGGCGTCCTGGCTGGCGACGGCGGCAAAGGTGCGGGCAGCGATGCCGGGCACGCCCATCATCCCCCGCCCCTCGACCGTCACCATGCTCAATCCCTCGATGGCGGTAACAGCCTTGACCGTGCCGGGTGCGCTCTCCGGCTCACGAACGATGCGAGTGCCGGGGCAGGTGGGATTGAAGGTGTTTTTGACCCACAGCGGGATGGAGCGTTCGACGACGGGCCGGATGGTGCGGGGGTGCAGCACTTTGGCCCCAAAGTAGGCCAGTTCGCTCACCTCGCCGTAGGAGAGGACGGGGATGACGCGGGCGTCGGCATCGGGCCGAC
>CAYQTW010000008.1:0-7050 GCA_964420485.1 uncultured Anaerolineales bacterium | reverse complement strand
CGGGCGTCGGGCACGATGCGGGGGTCGGCGGTCATCACGCCGTCCACATCGGTCCAGGTCCAGACCTCGTCGGCGTCCAGGCAGTCGCCCAGGATGGCGGCGCTGTAATCGCTGCCGCCCCGGCCCAGCGTCGTCGTCACGCCCTTCTCCGTGGCCCCGATAAAGCCGGTCACGACAGGGATGACACCATCGTCCAGCAGCGGCGACAGACGAGCGGCGATCCGGGCGCGGGTGGCCTCCATCAGCGGCACGGCGTTCTGGAAGGTGGCGTCGGTGACGATCAGTTCAGTGGCGTCCACCGCCTCGCTGCGAGCGCCCCGCCGGCGCAGGTAGGCGGCCAGGATGCGGGCGCTGATGCGCTCACCCAACGAGGTGATGGCGTCCATCGCGCGCGGGGTGACTTCGCCCAGGATGTGGACGCTGCGGCAAAAGGCGGCGAACTCGTCCAGGTAGTCATCCACCGTGGCCAGCAGTTGGGCACGCTCGCCGTCCGGGGTCAGCAGCGCGTCCACGGCGCGATAGTGGCGCACCCGCAGGTCAGCGACGATGGCGCGGTAGGTGCGGCCGTCGCTGGAGGCGGCGGTCCGTGCGCCCTGAATCAGCGCATCGGTCACGCCGCTCATCGCCGAGACGATGACGGCCAGGCGGTCCCACTTTTGGGCCTGTTCCAGCACCACGCCGGCGGCCTGGGTGAATGCCTCTGCGCTGCCGACCGATGTGCCGCCGAATTTCATTGTCAGTGTGGTCATTGTAGTCTCAGTCTCCTCTTATGCGTGTTGCGCGAGATTGATGACATCGCCCAGCACGCCGGCGGCTGTGACCTCTGGGCCGGCGCCGGGGCCGGATATGACCAGCGGTATCTCGGCGTAGCGGCCGGTGTGAAAGGCGATATAGTTGGCCGGGCCGTGCAGGGGCGCGGTTACCGCGCCCCTACCGCGCGGCACAGCCACCAATCCCACCTCACCCCCATCAGGGCCGACGCGGGCCACGTAGCGCAAGACCTGTCCCCCGGCCTGCGCCTCCTCGACGCGGGCAGTGTATTCCTCGTCCAGCGTGGGCGTGGCGGCCATGAACTCTGTTGTAGAAACACCGGCCAGTCTCTCAGGGTACAGCGGTTCGACGGTCAGGTCGGCCATCTCCAGTGGCCAGCCGGCGGTGCGGGCCATAATTAGAGCCTTGCGGGCTACGTCTCGCCCGCTCAGGTCCTCTCGCGGGTCGGGCTCAGTGTAGCCCAGCGCACGGGCCTGTGAGACGGCGGCGGAATAGGACACGCCGCGCTCCAGTTCGGCGCACAGGTAGCCCAGCGTCCCGCTCAGGCAGCCCTCAATCGCCGTGACTCGGTCGCCGGTGTCGAGCAGATAGCGCAGCGTGGCGATGACGGGCAGCCCGGCTCCCACTGTGACCTCGTAGCGCAGGCGGGGGTGCTCGAAGAACGGTTTGGCTTTGGCCCACGGCCCGGCCAGCGGGATTTTGTTGGCCAGGACGAGGCCACAACCGGCATCCAGCGCGGCTCGCAGCGTGGGTTCGGTCCTGGGGGACGCGGTCACGTCCGCCAGGATGGCGCCAGGTCGCAGCGCGTCGTTTACCTCGTCCAGGGGCCGGATCCCCGGCAGGGCGTCCAGCAGGCCACCGTTCGCTGTGGTCTCCAGCGCGGCCCGCAGGATTTCTTCGGGCAGGCCATCGGGATCGAACAGTAGCCCGCTGACGTCGGCCAGAGCGATGGGGATCAGACGCAGATTGGCCCGCCGGGCCAGCGCGTCGCGGGTGTCGAGTATCTGGCGCAGTAGTGCGCTCCCCACGTTGCCCAGGCCGAGAATGATGATCGGAATTTGTTTCATTATGCACCTCGTTTTATGCAAAAACCCCCACGCCCTGGGGCGCGGGGGTCTCCCACGTGATTCCACCCAAGTTCAACAACGAATTAAGAAATCAACGAATCCGTTGACGCACTCTGCGGCGATAACGGGCCGTGCCGGGGGCCCATACTCTCGCGTCACCGCGATTTGAGGGGCCCACTCCCGGGTGGTTTTCCCGCCTGTCCGGTCGAGGGGGCTTGCAGCCGATGGCCCTCTCTCTCTTTGACCTTTACTGTGCGGTACTCGTCCCGGTCAACGCTTTCACACATTTGATTGTGAGCAAGATTATACCATCTTGATCCAAGTTTGGCAAACGGCGTATTCGCGCACGTAACCCTGTCCGGTGGACAGACCAACGGGGCATCAATCGGCGAACGCAAACGTCTCCCACACCTGGCGCAAGAGTGGCGGGATTGTCTCGCCGCCCAGCGCCCGCACTCGCAGCACGTACAGCCAATAATCGGCGCCCTGCACCACCAGCGCCTCGGCCGGGCCACCTTCCGCTCCGGGCCACTCTTCGTGGAAGATGAACGCCGTCTGGCCCTGCCACTCCCGCTCCTCGACGTCCAGCACGTCAGGCGGCGCAGCCGGATCGTGGGTCGTCTCCAGCATCACGACTGCGTTGTTGAGCAGCAGCGGCTCCGTCGGGCCGGGCGCCCACCACAGCGCCAATTCGCCGCCGCCGTGACGCCACACGCGCCCTCCGGCCCATTGGTCCCCCTGGGCCACTGTTTCTTCCAAGTCCTGGGGCACATGCACGTCCACCCCAGCCGGCAGGTCATCCGCCAGGTCGCGGAAAAGGATGGGGGTTGGCCGGAAGACCAACGTTTGCTCTCCCTCGACCGGCAGGGTAGACTGCACACCTACCGCCAGATGCCAATCTCCCGGCGATGGTTCGAGGGGGAGTTGTAGTGTTTCGTCGGTGGCGTACAAGTTTCCCCCGCGCGGCGCCAGGTCGAACAACTGATAGGGTAGCTCCTCGGGATCCAGTACAACGGCGTTGACGGTCGCCGTCACGCCAACGCCCGGTGGCGGCGCCAGTTCCACCTCGATGGGTACCGGTTGCAAGGCCGAGACCTGCTGGGGCCAGCGGATGGTCAGTGCCAGCGGCGGGATAGGGGTGGCGGTTGGGGTCGGCACAGGGGTCGGCGTGGGCGACGGGGTGAGTGTTGGCGTGGGCGTGGGCGCGATTGTCGGGGTTGGGGAGGGTGTGGCCGGCGTGCAGGCCGCCAGTAGCGTCAGAAAGATACACGTTGGGATGCAGAGTTGGCGTGACATGGGGGGCATGATAACATGGAGCGGGCAAAAGGACAACACCGGATTCGCGCAATAGCCGGATTTGGCGGCGTTTTCATTTCGTAGTATAATCCATTGAGAACACGGATTTCAAGACAGTAACGGATTAGGCTCAATTCCCAGAGTTTGTTTCAAAATTCAGCGTACTGATCCGTTAATGTCCTGGAATCCGCGTTCTTGGCGGCCCAAACAATGACCAACGCCACGAGGTGAAACTATGAGAAAAGAATTCCCCGGCCGTGGTAAAGTGGCGGTTCTCAAGACTCGCCCGGAGACAGTGCTGGAGGACTATGCCCGCCTGATGGAACTGGCGGGTTTCCGAGAGGCCCTGCTCCAGGACAAGGAAACCATCCTCAAGATCAACATCTCCTGGCAAACCTGGTATCCGGCCTGCTCGACTGCCCCGTGGCAACTGGAAGGAGTGATCCGGGCATTGCAGAACGCCGGCTACGAGAACCTGATCGCCGGCCACAACGACACTGTCGTCGTGGACGCCTACGTGGGCGAAAAGAACAACAAGCACAAGTACGTCACCGATAAATACGGCCTGCGCAACGTCCACCTCTACGAGCCGCAGTATAACTGGGTGCGCTACGAGCCGAAACAACCCTTCCTGGTGCTGGACAAGGTCTATCCAGAGGGGGTCTACATCCCAGAAATCTTGATTGGGCGCAACATCATCCAATTGCCGACGGTGAAAACCCACGTCTTTACCACCATTACCGGCTCGATGAAAAACGCTTTCGGCGGGCTGCTGGGACAAAAACGGCATTGGACTCATTCAGTCATCCACGAGACCGTGGTGGACCTGTTGGCGATCCAGCAGGACATCCACCCCGGCCTCTTTGCCGTGATGGACGGCACTTTTGCCGGCGACGGCCCCGGCCCGCGCGCGATGCGCCCCCACGAGAAGGACATCATCCTGGCCTCCGCCGACCAGGTGGCGATTGACGCTATGTCGGCCAAGATGCAGGGCTTTGACCCGCTCTCGCTGCCCTTTATCCGTCTGGCCCACGAGATGGGGCTGGGCGTGGGCGACCCCGACCAAATCGAGATCGTGGGCGAGGACCCCGATTGGGTAATGTCACAAAATTGGCACTTTACCCAGGAAGATACATTCGCCAGCCGGGGGCAAAAGCTGATCTATCACGGCTGGCTGCACCCCTTGGAGCCGCTGCTGCTGCGCACCCCGCTGGTTCCCTGGTCATACTTTGCCAGCAACTTTTACCACAACGTCTACTGGTACCCTTTTGTGGGACGGCAACGAGTGGAAGCGGCATTGCAGACCAAATGGGGCCGCATGTTCAGCGAGTACGGCGCCGACGCCGGGTTGCGCGGCGCGGTGATGCCGGGGATGGAGCCCAAAACCGTTGTTACCGCCGCTGCTGGGCTGGGTGTCTTGGCTGCGGCCCTCGGCGCGGGGGCCTGGCTGCTCAAGCGTCGCCAAAAGGAAACGTAGCACATCGTGGGCATCAAATTTGAATGGGATCCAAACAAAGCAACTCGGAACATCCGGAAGCATAAAGTCTCGTTTGAAGAAGCCGCTACGGTGTTCCGTGATACGCTGAGTATAACAGCCCTCGACCCTGACCATTCGGTGGATGAAGACCGTTATATCACTATCGGGTTGTCGAGTCGGATGAGGGTACTAATGATTGCACATACCGACCAAGGCAATCACATTCGTATCATTAGCGCTCGGGCGTTGACCCGCAGGGAGAGAAAGCAATATGAAGAGAGAGGCTGGGAATAAAGACGAACTGCGCCCCGAATATGACTTGACACAATTACTCAAAGAAGGAGTGCCGGGTAAATACGCGCAGCGGTACGAGGAGGGCATAAACCTGGTGTTATTAGCACCGGATGTGGCAAGCGCCTTTCCGAATGAAGAAGCAGTGAATGAGGCTTTGCGGGCCGTGATACGGCTTGCCAACATCCCGACAGTCAGAGCGCAAACCTGGTCGCAGAGGAGACGATAAATGATAGAACACAACGAATTAGGCACGCTCTTCGGTGGCCTGCGGGCCTCTATCACCATCGCCGACGAAGAGTTCCGCATCGTCTTTATGAACGACCTGGCAATCGAACACTATGCCTATGGGGGCGGCGAATCGCTGATCGGTACCAACCTGCTCGACTGTCACAACGCTGACTCGCAAACCATGCTCCGCCAGATGTACGAACGCTACCGCGCCGGCGACCTGACCCCCACCCGCTACCGCGAGGACGAGGAAGACGGACTGGGGAAAAGTGATGTCATGATCCCGCTGGTGGTCGCGGGACAGTTCAAAGGAGTCGCAGAACTAATCTGGCACGAACGCCCCGACCTGGTATTTGACGTTTGACGTTTCACACATTATCTACCAAGGAGGTTCCAATGCACCGCGTACGCAATTTTTGCTCCGAGCGTATCGCCACCGTCCCCCCATCCGGCATCCGCCGTTTCTTCGACATCGCCGCCACGATGGAGGACGTCATCAGCTTGGGGATCGGCGAGCCAGATTTTGACACGCCTGAACCCATCGTGCAAGCAGGCATTGAGGCGCTAAAACGAGGAGAGACCCACTACACCTCCAACTCGGGTCTGATGGAACTGCGCCGCGCCATCGCCGAACACCTGGACCGAATGTACGGTCAGACGTATAACCCAGCCAGCGAGATACTAGTCACAGTCGGCGTCTCTGAGGCGCTCTACCTGGCCTTTGCCGCCACGCTGGACCCCGGCGATGAGGTCATCGTCCCCGAGCCGTGCTTTGTCTCCTACGCGCCGGAAGTAGTCTTTGCCGGGGGCACACCGGTCATTGTGCCAACCACGGCCGAGAACAACTTTCAGGTGACAGCTGAGGACATCGCCGCCGCCGTCACTCCGCGCACAAAGGCGTTGCTGATCGGCTACCCCAACAACCCCACCGGCGCGGTGATGATCCGTGAGCGGCTCAACAAGATCGCCGCCATTGCCAAACAACACAACCTGCTGGTCATCTCGGACGAAATCTACGACCGGCTGGTCTATGGCACACAGCACGTCTGCTTTCCCAGCCTGCCGGGGATGTACAGCCGCACCGTCCTGTTGCAAGGCTTCTCCAAGGCCTACGCTATGACCGGTTGGCGCATTGGATACATCGCCGCCCCGGCCGAGATTTTGGATATGATGCGCAAGGTACACCAGTATACCATCATGAGCGCGCCCAGCGTCTCGCAGTACGCGGCCCTGACCGCGCTGCGCGAGGGGGAGCCTTACGTGCAGGAGATGGCGGCCGAGTATGACCGTCGCCGCCGCCTGATCGTGGACGGGCTAAACGATATTGGCCTCAAATGCTTTGAACCGCAGGGCGCGTTCTACGCCTTCCCCTCCATCGAAATCACCGGGATGGATGGAACCGAATTCGCCGAGACGCTGCTGCACGAGGAGCGGGTGGCCGTGGTGCCCGGTAGCGCGTTCGGGGAGGCCGGCAAGGGGTACGTGCGCTGCTCTTATGCCACCGCCTACGAGAAAATCGAGGAGGCGCTGGAACGGCTGCACCGATTCGTGAGAAGGCACGGGTAGGAGGTATAATCGGGAGCACCTTGCCCGCTTCCAGCAGCACGCGGAGGCGTAAAGAAAAAGATATGATGCACATCATCCGAGAATCTGTTACACCGGAACAGATTACCGAAATGTCAGAGGTCTTTGGGGGATTGCTGATCAGACTGGCCGTGGACGTAGAGAGAGGTATCCTGGCTGGCGGTGGGGAGTTGCACGCTGACTGCAAGTTCTCCTGAAGGATGGCAGCCGACAGGAAGACATCTGGGAAGCAGACTGGTATCCAATGTCATCAAGTTAAGGAAAGACCTGCCAGGTTCCCGCCAGAGTTTTGTGAGCCAGATTCGACACGATTAACAGTGTATTTCCGTTCGA
>CAYQTW010000007.1:11706-22635 GCA_964420485.1 uncultured Anaerolineales bacterium | reverse complement strand
TGTCCAAGGCGAGATTCTTCACCTCCGCTGCGCTCCGGTTCAGAATGACAGGCTAATGACCGAGGTCTTGGCCCACTTGTTGAAAAAGACACCAGGAGAGCAACGTGCCCAGATTTCAACTCGTATCCGACTTTCAGCCCACCGGCGATCAACCGGAGGCCATCGCACAACTGGTTGACGGTATCAAGAAAGCGTACAAGCACCAGACGTTGTTGGGAGCGACCGGTACGGGCAAAACTTTTGTCGTGAGCCAGGTCATCCAGCAGGTACAGAAACCGACCCTCGTCCTATGCCATAACAAGACTCTGGCCGCCCAACTCTATGCTGAATTCCGCGAGTTCTTCCCGCGCAACGCCGTCGAGTATTTCGTGTCATACTACGACTATTATCAGCCCGAGGCCTACCTGCCCAGGCACGATCTGTACATCGAAAAGGAGGCCGACATCAATGAGGAGATCGCCCGCCTCCGCCTGGCCGCCACGACCTCACTGTTCTCCCGCAAAGACGTGATCATTGTCGCTTCCGTCTCGTGCATCTATTCCATCGGCGATCCTCAGGAGTGGGGGCGCGTCGTGGTCAAACTGGCGCGGGGAGAGCACCATCGCCGCGAGGTGCTGCTCCGTCACCTGGTCAGCATCTATTACGAGCGGAACGACCTCGATTTGAAGCGCGGGACCTTTCGCGTGCGGGGCGACACGCTGGAGATGGTGCCGGCTTATGGCGAGACCGCCTACCGCGTCGGCTTTTGGGGAGACGAGGTCGAGCGCATCACCGAGGTTGACCCCCTCACCGGCGAGATACTGGCCGAACTGGACGAGGTGCAGATCTTTCCCGCCAAGCACTTTATCACCGCGGAGGACAAGCGGGACCAGGCCCTGGCCGACATCGAGGCCGAACTGGAGGAGCGGCTGGCCGAACTGAAAGCCCAGGGGAAACTGCTAGAGGCCCAGCGATTGGAGCAGCGCACCCGGTACGACATCGAGATGATACGCGAGATCGGCTACTGCTCCGGCATCGAAAACTATTCCCGCCATCTGGAGCAGCGCCCCCCCGGCTCGTCCCCCTGGACGCTGATGGACCACTTTCCGGGCGACTATTTGCTCGTCGTGGACGAATCACACATGACGATTCCCCAGGTGCGCGGTATGTACCTCGGCGACCGCAGCCGCAAGCACATGCTGATTGACTATGGCTTTCGCCTCCCCTCGGCGCTGGATAACCGCCCGCTCACCTTTGCGGAATTCGAGGCCCGCGCCCCTCAGGTCATCTACACCTCCGCCACCCCCGGCCC
Source organism: uncultured Anaerolineales bacterium (assembly GCA_964420485.1). Taxonomy (GTDB): domain Bacteria; phylum Chloroflexota; class Anaerolineae; order B4-G1; family B4-G1; genus CAYQTW01. The sequence goes on along the minus strand of CAYQTW010000007.1, from coordinate 21,344 downwards.
CTACGAACTGGAAAAGAGCCAACAGGTGGTGCAGCAGATCATCCGCCCCACCGGCATCGTGGACCCCCAGGTCATCGTCAAGCCGGTGAAAGGGCAGGTGGACGATCTCGTGGGACAGATCAACGAGCGAGTGGGGCGGGGCGAGCGTGTGCTGGTCACCACGCTGACCAAGCGCATGGCCGAGGATCTGGCTGACTACTTACGCGAATTGGACATCAAGGTACACTACCTGCACAGCGAGGTCCATACCATTGAGCGGGTGGAGATTTTACGCGACCTGCGGCTAGGGGCATACGACGTGGTGGTGGGGATCAACCTGCTGCGGGAGGGGCTAGACCTGCCGGAGGTCAGCCTGGTCGCCATCCTCGACGCCGACAAGGAGGGTTTCCTGCGCTCCGACACGGCCCTCATCCAGACGATGGGCCGGGCGGCGCGGCACGTCAAAGGCACGGTCATCATGTACGCCGACCGCATCACCGGCTCAATGGAGCGGGCCATCGAGGAGACAGAGCGGCGGCGACAAGTTCAGATAAAGTACAACGAGGAACACGGCATCGTGCCCGCCACCATCGTCAAGGAGGTGCGTGACCTGACCGACCGGGTACGGGCCACCACGACAGCAGAGCCCGAACAAGAGCTGAGCCTGGTCCAACTGCCCACGGACGAACTGGCCCGCCTGATCCGGGAGTTGGAAAAGCAGATGAAGGCGGCTGCGCAAGACCTGGAATTCGAAAAGGCGGCCCTCCTGCGCGACCAGATCCTGGAACTGCGGGCGGCGCTGGCGGACAAAGAGGAGGCGGAGATGCCGGCCTGGGAGCGGGAACGGCGGCGGGCGCAATTGGGCATTGAGTAGGGGCAGGGTAACCCTGCCCCTACGGCTAATCGCTTTTCCCTCATCTACCCAGCAACCTGGTACGCAGGCTGAGCAGTCCACGCAGCGCCTTTTGGCCGGCTGTCGGTTTCCGCAACGTCCGCAGGCCAGCCTCGTAGGTCGTCAGACCGGCACTGCGGTCCTCTGTCTTCCACATCTGCATCCCCAGCGCCAGCAGCGTCTCACCCCGGTGCTGGTCGTCGCCCAATTCAGCAAAGATGTCGGCGGCCTGGCGCAGACACTCCTTTGCCTTGTCGCGCTCGCCCTTGCTGGCGTACAGCCCGCCCAGATTGCCCAGCGTCTGGGCTTCGCGGTCACGGTCTCCCAGACGCACAAAGGCCGCTCTGGCTTCCTCCAGGACTACAATCGCTGCGTCCCACTCGCCTTGCAACCGGTAAATAACACCCAGGTTGTTCGCCATCTCGGCCGCTTCGATCTCGTCCCCTTCGGCGGCGAACGTCTCTCGAGCCTGTCCAAACTCGGCGGCGGCTTCTTTGTACAACCCTTCCTGGAACAGCCGCAGCCCTTGTTCTTTCAACTCTTGCGCAGAAGCCTTTTCTCCCATCACTCTATCTCCAATCCTGCAATCAATAGGTAATATCCAGCAGCCCCTCGGCAATAGCGCGCAATCCTCCGGCTGGCATCTGGGCCAGTTTCATCCCCACTTCCAGGTATTTGATGTTGACGGGATGGGTGACGAACTCTTGCACCTCTATGTCAAGTTCGCAGAAGCGGCGCTGAATCTTTTGCTGGTGATGCCATTCTCCCACCGGCCCCTTCTGGTTGTCGAGAAAATGCTCCAAAGGCAAGCGTAGGTGTTGCGCCAGTAACTCCAATTCTGCCAGTGGAATAGGCCGTTCCCCGTGCTCGTAATCGGAGAGACGGCTGACCGAGCAGCCCGCCACCTCCGCCAACTCTTTCTGGGACATCCCGGCATCTAGCCGGGCCTGACGCAACAGCGTTCCCACGATGCGATGGCGCAGAGCCAGTACCTCCTGCAGCGGCAACGGTTTTTTCTCCGTCGCAAGTGTCGGGTTCAATTCCCAGAAATGCGTTATCGGAGTATCGAGTACGTAGGCCAGCACCTCCAGCTCCGGCAGGGAGATAGGCTTGCGACCATCTTCATAAGCCGTGATGGTGCGGGGGGAAACCCCCAGTGCAGTCGCGCACTCTTGCTTGGTTCTCCTGGCCTGCTCCCGTGCGTCACGTAGCAGCAGGCCAATGATGCGATTCCGCAGGGCCAACCTTTCTTCAGCCATCAATCCCTCCTGCCTCTCACGACATTTCGTGCAGATTTTCAAATCTCCAAATCTTTGCAAATCTTGTATCCCCTATATTATAGCACAATCATGCGTGGGCTACAAAACGCAGAGAGACCAATTGCAGTACCCTCCCGCAGGTTACGATTTGCTGTACTCGCAGGCTTGCATAGCCGTTGGGATGTGCTTTTACGTTGAAAACCCGTCCAAATCTGTGGGAGGGTGGTAGGTCACGGCCAAAAATACTTGCGCGTTCAAGGTGTCTATGTTATAATCTAATCAGTAATACCGGTGTCATGAGAGAAGTGGGCCAGCCCCACTTTTCTTCATATATGGCTTGTAACTAGAGAATAGATTCTCGTCGGCAGGAGAAGAAGAATGAAGTCCGAGTTCTTACTGGCATTCAATCAGATCTGTAGCGAGCGTGGTCTTTCCAGAGAAGTCGTGCTCGACGCCCTCCAGGCGGCGTTGGTGTCCGCCTATCGTCGCGACAACGACACCAACGCACCTCAAAACATCACGGGCCAGATTGATCTGGAGACTGGACAAGCGCACATCTTTGTCGAGAAGCAGGTGGTAGAGACGGTCACCGAGCCTGAACAAGAGATCGCGCTGGCGAATGTGCGCGCTACCCAGCCTGATGCCCAAGTGGGGGACGCGGTAATGGTCGAAAGCACCCCTAAAGATTTTGGTCGCATTGCAGCGCAGACCGCCAAGCAGGTCATTTTGCAACGCATCCGCGAGGCTGAACGAGAAGCACAGTATGATCGTTACGTCCAACAGGAGGGAGAGATCGTCCACGGCACAGTACAGAGCATCTCGCCGCAGGCCATGAGGTTGCACATCGAAGGCACCGAGGCGATCTTGCCGCGCAGCCAGCAGGTACCTGGCGAGCGTTACAATCTGCACCAGCGTTTGCGGGCTTATGTGCTCCAAGTCCACAAGACCGGTCGTGGCCCACAGATCACCCTTTCGCGCAGCCACAAGAATATGCTGCGCCGGCTGCTAGAACTCGAAGTGCCCGAAATTTTCAACGGTGCAGTAGAGATCAGGTCCATCGCCCGCGAGGCTGGGTCTCGCTCCAAGGTTGCCGTCGCTGCTCGCCAGGCCGGAGTAGACCCGGTGGGAGCCTGCGTGGGCATGCGCGGCGTGCGCATCCAGTCCATCGTAAACGAACTGGGCGGGGAAAAGATTGACATCATCGAGTGGAGTCCTGAGACAAGCACATTCATCGCCAAGTCACTCAGCCCGGCCAAAGTGTTGAGCGTGCAATTGGAAGATGATCCGATTGAGGGGAAAACCGCCAGCGTAGTCGTACCCGACGACCAACTCTCGTTAGCCATCGGGCGGGCCGGACAGAACGCGCGCCTGGCAGCGAAACTGACCGGTTGGCGCATTGACATTCAGAGCGTCACTGAGGCGGCCACCTGGGCGTTGCAGCAGGTGAATGAAAACCCCGACGTTCTGCCTTCCCTGGGCCTGATGGCCGAACTGCTTCCCAACGTGGCCAATATTTTGCACCGGTACGAAAAAGAGCGACTGCCCTACAGCAGCGAAGAACTGCGCACTCTGCGGCAGGTGATCGAAGGGGTTAGAGGATACTACGCCTTGATACGCAACGCCGAACGAGCGCGTCTCATAGCAGAAGAGACAGCCCGTCGTGCCGCCCTCGAGACCGCCGAGGCCGAGCGCCGCGTGCTCATCGAGGCCGCCCTAGCCCGCATCCCATCCCAGGCCCACGACATTCCGCTGACCGAGATAGACCTCAGTACACGTGTGCAAAGTCACCTGGAGCGATCCGGCCTGGCGACCGTGGGGGACGTGATGGCACACATGGCCGAGGGAGACGAAGGGCTGCTGAAACTCGACGGCATCGGCCCCAAGAGCCTGGCCGAAGTCAAGCGCTGCATCGAAGCGCTGACACTGGCGGAGGTCGAGGAGGCTGTCCCCACGGAGGAGGGGGCCGTCGCGGAAGTAGAGGCGGAGGCAGCATTGCCTGTTGAGCCGGCCCCCGAAGCACCGGCAGAAGCAATAGAGGTCGCTCCGGAGGTCCAAGCGCCAGAGGCCATTGAGGAAGCGCCGGCTGAGGAAGCCGTGGCTGAAGAGGTCCCGGTCGTGACAGAGATCCCAGAACCGATCTTTGAGGAAGAAGAAATCGAGCTTGAACCCAAAGATCGGGAAAAGCGCGAGCGGGATCGCCGCCGCCGCCGAGAACTGGTCTACGACGAGGAGCTAGGCATGCTCGTCGCTCGCCGCCGCCGCAAGAGGAACGATGACTTGGACGAGTGGGAGGAATACTTGAGGTGACAACAATATGGGCAAGCGACTCGAGCGACGCAAACACGTTCCACAGCGCACCTGTGTTGCCTGCCGCACGGTACGATCCAAGCGAGAGTTAGTGCGCGTCGTGCGCACCTCGGAGGGTGCGGTGATGGTGGACGAAACGGGCAAACGCAATGGGCGCGGGGCTTACCTCTGCCGCCAGCGCGTCTGCTGGGAGGCGGCATTGGAGCAGAATCAACTGGAGCGGGCGCTAAAGATGACGCTGGGCGCTGAAACTAAAGCCCAGTTGCGAGAGTACGCCGCCGGACTGCCTCAATTCCTGACAACGGAGTCTGAGGAAAGTGGGGAAGCAGTCAAGTCTCCCCGGTAGGGGCGAGGTTACCTCTCCCCTACCGCACAGCGGAGTCTGAGGAAAGTGGGGAAGCAACGAAGGGAGTGAGTGTAAATGAGTGAACAGGTACAGATACAGGAAAAACAAGAGGTCGAGATCCCAGACTTTGTGACAGTGCGCCAGTTGTCCGGACTGATGGACGTCAGCCCTATAGTCGTAATCAAAGAACTGATGAACGCTGGCGTCATGGCGAACATCAACCAGCAGATTGATTACGAGACAGCCGCCATCGTAGCCCAGGAGATGGGGTTTGAGCCCAAGGAGGAAACGCCGCTTATCTCCGAGGAAGTCACCGAAGAGGGAGTGACGTTGCTCTGGGAGCGGTTCTACGCCAGCGAAGACCCGGCGAAACTCGAGCCCCGGCCGCCGGTCGTCACCATTCTGGGCCACGTGGACCACGGCAAGACCTCGATGTTGGACGCCATCCGCCACACCGACGTAGTGGCCGACGAGGCAGGAGGGATCACACAACACATTGGGGCCTACCAGATCGAGCACAATGGACGCCGTATCACCTTCCTCGACACCCCAGGCCACGAGGCATTTACCGCGATGCGCGCCCGGGGAGCTCATACCACCGACATCGCCGTGTTGGTCGTGGCCGCTGACGACGGCGTGATGCCTCAGACTGTGGAAGCCTTCAACCACGCTCGGGCCGCCCGCGTCCCCATCATTGTGGCCCTCAACAAGATAGATAAGCGCACTGCCCAGCCAGAAATGGCCAAGCAACAGTTGGCCGACCTGGGTCTGACGCCCGACGACTGGGGAGGAACAACCCTGTGTGTCCCCGTCTCGGCGAAGAAAAAAACTGGCCTGGATGACCTGCTGGAGGCTATCCTGCTCGTCGCGGATTCTACCGAAATCAAGGCCAATCCCAACAGAGCGGCGGTAGGGACAGTGTTGGAGGGACGGATGGACCGCACTCGTGGCGCGACCGCCACAATGCTGGTACAGAACGGCACGTTGCGCGTGGGTGACACTGTTGTGATGGGCCTGGTGCACGGCCACGTGCGCAAGATGCTAGATGAGGCCGGCCATCCCATTCAGGAAGCGCGGCCCTCGACGCCTGCTATGATCCTGGGACTCTCCGGCGTGCCGGAGGCAGGGGAGATGTTCAAGGTCGTGCCCGATGAGCGCACTGCGCGGGCCATCGTCGCCAGGCTCAAGGAGAAGCTGGCCGCCCGGGCCGTCGCCCCGCTCCCAATCTTTACTCTGGATGACTTTTCCCGCCGCATCCAGACCGGACAGACCAAAGAGCTCAATCTAATTGTTAAAACCGATGTCCAGGGCTCCATTGAGCCTATCGTCAGTTCGCTGGAGAGACTGAGCGACGCGGACCTGGGTGAGGATATAAAGATCAACATTCTACACGCCGCCGCGGGCAATATTAGCGAATCGGACATCAACCTGGCAATTGCCTCTCGTGCCATCGTCGTCGGCTTTCAGGTGTACCCCGATCAGGCCGCCCGCCGTCTGGCGGAGAGCAAGGGTGTGGACATCCGCACCTACGACGTGATCTACAAGTTGATAAATGAAATGGACAAGGCCCTCAAGGGATTGCTGGAGCCAACTTATGTGAACATAGTGATCGGCGAGGCCGAGGTACGGGCCATCTTTAATATCCCCAGGGTCGGCGCCGTGGCCGGATGCTACATTCGCCAGGGGGAAGCGCGGCGTAACGCCCGCGCTCGAGTTCTGCGGGGCAAAGAGCAACTGTACAAAGGCCACGTCGCCTCACTCAAGCGGATCGACAAGGACGCGCGTCAGGTGCGGGTAGGCTTTGAGTGTGGCGTGGGCCTGGAGGACTTCCACGATTTTGCCGTCGGCGACGTGATCCAATTCTACGTGAAGGAACGCCAAGAAATCGCGTGACGAATTACAAAGTCTAATGGGCAAAAAATATCAACGCCGAGTCTCTGATCTGATCCGCACTCACCTGACAGATCTCTTGAGGCGGAAGGCCAACGACCCGCGCTTGCAGATGGTCACTATCACCGACGTGGTGGTCACACCCGACACCCTCCGCGCCGACGTGCACTATAGCACTTTTGACAGTATGCTAGGCGGAGACGAGACGCAAGCGGAGACGCAATCTGGCTTAGAGAGCGCGGCCGGCTGGCTGCGGCGCGAGTTAGGCCGCCGTATTCGACTGCGCAATACCCCGGAATTGGTCTTTCACTATGATCCCTCATTGGAGCATGGTGAACACATCGCCAGTATCCTCGACGAATTGGGGCTCAGTGACGAAAAACAAACAGAATCTCACGACGCTGGAGCAGGTTAGCCAACTTATTCGGTCGGCCCACTGCCCCCTACTCATAAGCCACATCGCTCCCGACGGTGACGCCATCGGCAGCCTGACAGGTCTGGGATGGGGACTGCGCCTGATGGGCCTGGAACCGATCATGGCTTGCTCAGACCCCGTCCCCGCCCGCTTCAACCACATCCCCGGCGCCGATGCCATTGTGCAGGACGTCGAGGCTCCTTTCGACCTCGTCATCGCTCTCGATTGCTCCGACCTGAAACGGCTGGGCCACTTCCCCGATATGCCGGCGTTCGGGGGTGTGCCGCTGCTCAACATTGACCACCACGTGACCAACCTAAATTTCGGTGACGTCAACCTGGTGGACCCCCGCGCCGCGTCTGCCACCGAGATCGTGTTACGGTTGCTAGAGTACATGGCCGTCCCGCTCAATGCCGAATTGGCCACTTGCCTGCTGACCGGCATCGTCACCGACACACGCGGTTTCCGCACCAGCAACGTCACCATCCAAGTGATGGATGCCGCATTGCGCTTGATGAAAGCCGGGGCGTCGCTCCCCTACATTACCCAGCATAGTCTCGATCGCCGTCCTACAACTGCGCTCCGCCTGTGGGGGGCGGCATTAGCCCAGTTGCACGTCGTTGATGGCGTGATTTGGACCAGCATCCCACTGGCGATGCGCCGCGCGACGGGCTACACGGGCAACGGCGATGCCGGACTGGTCAGTTTCCTCATCAGCGCCGACGACGCCGAGGTCGCTATTGTCTTTATCGAGCGCGAGGATGGTCGCATTGAGGTCGGATTCCGCGCCGTGCTCGGCTTTGACGTGGCGCGAGTGGCGCTCCAACTAGGCGGAGGCGGCCACACCCTCGCCGCCGGCTGCAACCTCCCAGGCCCGTTGGAGGAAGCCCAGGCCCACGTGCTGACCGTCCTCCGATCCGACCTGGCTAGCCAGCGCCTAAAACGTAATGCGTAATCACGTTTCCCGTTTCCCGTTTCACGTTCCACGTTTCACGCCAGCCTATGCCTGATGGGATTCTCAACCTCGACAAGCCCCGTGGCCCCACCTCCCACGACGTCGTAGCCCGCGTCCGCGCATTGACCGGCATCCGCCGCGTGGGCCACGCCGGCACACTCGATCCGCTGGCTACCGGCGTGCTACTCGTCTGCGTCGGGCGGGCCACCCGCGTGGCCGAGTACCTGATGGCCGGCCAAAAAGTCTACCGCGCCCACGTGCGGCTAGGGATAACCACCGACACCTACGACGCCGAGGGCCAGGTGGTGGCAGAAGCGCCGGTCGAGGTGAACCGCGCCCAGGTGGAGGCATCACTGGCGCAGTTCCGGGGCCAGATCGCGCAATTGCCGCCCATGTACTCGGCAGTCAAGCACAAGGGCACACCACTTTACCGGTTGGCCCGCCGGGGCGCCGAGGTGCATCGCGAACCGCGCCAGGTGGAGATATTTCGCCTGGAATTGACCGCCTGGGAGCCGCCGGAATGTACACTGGAGATGACCTGCTCGCCGGGGACCTATGTGCGCGCGTTGGCCCACGACCTGGGGCAAGCCCTCGGTTGCGGGGCGCACGTCAGCGGACTGATCCGCCTGGCGAGCGGCGACTTTTGTCTGGAGGACACTGTCACGTTGGATGAATTGGCCCAGGCCGCCGCCAAAGGATGCTGGCCCGACCTGTTGCACCCCATAGACGTGGCGCTGACCCGCTTCCCGGCACTGCACCTGCTAGACGCGGACGCAGCGCGGCGGCTCTGTTCAGGACAAATGATTGCGAATGACGAATGGCGGGGGGCGGACTTGGCTCGTGTTTATGGGCCTGACGGGGGCTTTTTGGCACTTGCGATGTATGACCAAGCGACTGGCCTCTGGCAGCCCCGCAAGGTGTTTCGCTCACTGGAGGACCTTTTCTGAGTATGGCGATGCGCGTCGTCCACGACCTAGCACAGGTACACTCCGCTTCGCGTTCTCACGTGACCATCGGCGTCTTTGACGGTGTCCACCGGGGCCACCAGCAACTCGTTGCCCGCACAGTGGAGGGCGCCCACGCGGCCAACGGCGTTGCCGTCGCCCTGACCTTTGATCCCCACCCGGCGACCGCGCTGGGCCACGAGCCCCCACCGCTGTTGACGACAGTGGAGGAGCGGGCCGAGTTACTGGCCGCACTGGGGCTCGACGTCCTGGTCGTGCTTCCCTTTACCCCTGCCACGGCCCGCACACCGGCCACTGATTTCGTCGAACCGCTGGTGCGCCATCTCCACCTGGCCAAATTGTGGGCCGGACCCGACTTTGCGCTTGGCCACCGGCGCGAAGGGGACATTCCGTTTCTGCGGCGACTGGGGGCAGAGCGCGGGTTCACCGTGCATATCGTGGAGCCGTTGGTGTGGGAGGGGCGACTGGTGAGCAGCAGTCGCGTGCGGGCCGCGCTAAAGGCGGGAGATATTCCCCAGGCAACCGGTTGCCTGGGCCGACCTTACCGGCTGGCCGGCGTCGTCCGCCACGAACGCGGGGCAGGCAGTGGCAAAGTGCCCACGGTCAGCGTCTCTCCCCCGCCTGAGCGGC
>CAYQTW010000007.1:8262-11696 GCA_964420485.1 uncultured Anaerolineales bacterium | reverse complement strand
ATCCCCGCCAGCGGGGTCTATGCCTGTCTGGCGCACACCGAGCAGTCGGGGCCCCACCCGGCAGTGGTCAACGTCGGCGCCCACCCCACGCCGGTCATTGAGGCTCACCTGCTCGATTTCGACGGCGATCTATGCGACCAGGTGCTGGCGCTCGATTTCATTGCCCGTCTGCAAGACAAAGGGCCGGGCTGTTAGCCCGGCCCTTCCAATCCGTTCCTGTCCTAATTCGTTATTGTCCTGCAATCCGCCGTTCTACAATCCCCGGATCTCGAAGGAATACCCCAGCAGCGACAGTAGCGTGGCCGAAGCATCGGGCTTGGCGTACTGGAGTTCGATCACCTGGGTCTGGCCCGGCTCAATCGTCCAGGGCAACGGCGGGGCCGCCATGCGCAGGTCGCTCATTCCGGCGCTGGAAGTGAGACTGACGTCGCCCACCCCCACCGTGAGCGGCTCGCCCCCCGTGTTTCGCACCTCACCTTCGATAATCAGCGTGCTGCCATCCTGGCTGAGGAAAGCATCGGTGATGTTCACTTCGGCCTGGGCAGCCACGGTCGGCTCCTCCACCTCCGCCTGGTAGGGGAGGCCCACGCTGGCGCGCACTTCCGAACCCGGCCACGGACTAAAAGTCCAGATCAGCGTGGGGCCGGCGAGCGTATCGGGCACCAGGTAACCAGCCGTACCTTGCACCGTAACGCCGGGGCCAATCTCTCCACTAAGCGGACCGTATTCCCCGGTGATGCTGACATCCGGCGAAAGCAAGTACCGGTTTCCCATGCCATCCTGCAACTGCATGGCAAAGGTATCGGCGTTCAGGGGCTTTGTACCGACGTTTTCGACCGAGAACTCGACCAGGTAGTACATTGTCCCAGGCAGAATGTCAGGCCGGCCGGGCTCGGCGTGGCCTCTGATAACTGTCATCCGCACGTCGCCCACGTCTACTACCTGGCCCGGTTGGGCCAGTGTCCCCGAGGGCGGCTGCACCGGCTCGGTCTCGGCGATATAGTCGGCCGTGGCGATTTGCCAGGTACCGGTCTCTTGTTCCAGTACCAACGTCAAGCGAGGTCGAGATTGCTCAAAGACGCTCGCCTCGTCTGCCGCCACCTCTCGCCGCTCGGTGAAGCGAAAACAAAGTTCCACGCCATTGGAGAGGCGCAGCCCAATCTCGTCTCCCGGTCTCAGACCAACCAGCAGCGCCTCGTTTTCCGGGGTCGACTCCAGTCCCACGACATAGTTGACTACCGTGCCGCAGACCCAGGCGGCTGTTTTTTCCTCGGCCCCTCCCTGAGCGGGAGGAAAAGGGGCCGCCGGTAAGATGACTGCCACGACGGGAAACGATTCGTCGCCTACCGCGAGGGAGATGGGGAGGGACACGGCCATCTGCACATCGCCGCTGCTGATGATCGTTTCGCAACTCAGAATCGGGGTTGGCACAGGCGAAACGGTGACGGTAGGAGCAAGTTTAACCACCTCCAAGGGCATACCAGGAGGGACTTGGTCCTTTCTGAACACGAGGTAAATGATCAGTACCACAGCAGTCAGCAGGAGAAGTGCGCCGCCGACAATGGCAACGATTAGCGTACGGCGATTTTGTGGCCGACCGGCTGGTGGTGATTCTTGTGTTGCTGGAGTGAAAGTCGCTTCGCTCATAGGTTGGGGTACTCTTCACAGGTAGGGGCGCGGTTACCGCGCCCCTGTTGGTCAATGGATGAAATGGATAGTACTTTTCACAGGTAGGGGCGTGGTTACCGCGCCCCTGTTGGTCAACGGATGAAATGGATAGGTACTTTTCACAGGTAGGGGCGCGGTAACCGCGCCCCTACGGGGTCAGAAACGGTCGCTTCGCTCACAGATCAAGGTGCCTCTTCTGGGAGCGACTGGGGCGAGACGCGCACATAGATGCTGGCCCCGTCGCCGGTCACCAGTTGGCTGAAACCAAAGAAGGGAACGCTCACGCGCACAGGACCCTGTGCGGCGACGGTGAACTCGAGACTGCCTTGATCGTCGGTAAAGCCTTGAGCGAGCAGTTGATTAGTGGCCGCTTCGTAGGCTTGAGCCGAGACCCCGGCAACGCCCTCTCCCGCTCCGGGCTGGCGGTCATCGTTGTTGTCGTAATAGACCAGGATGCTGATGGGAATGAACTGGGGAGCCGGGGTCGTGACCGGTACCGGGGTCGGCGTGGTCAGCGGGCGCACTGTCAGGCCCTCGGAGGGAGCGGGGGTGACTGTGGTAACAGGAGTAGCGGTCGGAGTAGCATCTGAAGGAACCGGTGTCGCGGTGGGCCCAGGTGTATTAGTCGGCTTGGCTTTCTTGGGCGTTGGGGTAGCAGTCGGCTGGCCGGGCACGCGCCTGTCGCAACGCAACGTATAGTTGCTGTTATATATGTCGCTTGGGGTGCGATCGCCGACCCCCACCAGCAGATACAGCCAGCCCTCGTAGGTGGCATAGTAGCTGAAGGCGCTTTCAAGGTTTCCCGGCTCAACGTCGTCGTTACCACCGATGCCGTTCCGGTTGCTGTCGTAGAGGATCATGTTGGTGTCCACGCCGGGGTCCAGATTCGACGTGGTGCAATCGTAGATGAGCCCCGGCTTGACCCAGATTTTAAAATAATCATTGTCCACCCCGCCATACGGCGGGACAAAGTTAAAGGTTTGGGACTGGTTGGCGGCAATAACGCAGGCGTGGCTAAAGTCGAGGTTGTCCTCACAACTATCGGCCTTGGTATTGAGACCCGGGCCAGGCGTAGGTGAAGGGCCGGGGGTGGAAGTGGCCGGCGCGCTGACTTCTCCTATTGTCAGATTATACTCACCGGTGGTCTCGACTTTGTTGGTGACGCGGATGTAATAATACCCGTTGTACCCGGCCTCCCACTGGGCCTGCGAGGCATAGCCGCCACCACTATCGTCGTCGCTCTCTATCACGGCGTTGTTCCGGTCGCGGATTTCCATATAGGTGTCAATGCCGCTCAACTCGCTGGTCGTGGCTTGGTACCAATACCCAGCCTTGGTCCAGAACTTGAACCAGTTCTCGTCGCCGACGGGATAGAAACTGGCCAGGCCCTCAAGACTATCGAGCGAGACCGACGTCACGACCGGCAGTTCATACGCTTCGTCGAAATTATTGTTCGGCTCGTAGGCGTCCTCTGAAGTGGGGCCAGAGGGCGTTGGGGTCAGGGTTGGCTCGACGATAGAAAAATCCAGATGGTACGTCTCACCACTGCATTGCTGGCTAACCTGGAATACTTTGAAAAAATACGGGCCGTAGCCCTCAGCCACCAGTGTAACCTCAGCATAGTAGTCGGCCGTGTTAGCGTCAGTGATGATCGGCGTGAGGCTTGCGTCGTAGACAATGATTCCCAGATTGTAATTGTTTGTTTTGTCGGGAACTGCCTTGACCTCGTAAATAGAATCTATCTCGGCGTTGTCGAGCCGAAACCA
>CAYQTW010000007.1:0-8162 GCA_964420485.1 uncultured Anaerolineales bacterium | reverse complement strand
GATCGTCTGGTACAAGGGCAAATAGCCTTCACTCAACGGGTCACTAAAAGCATGATCCGGGCGTGGGGCAGCCAGGGTTGGGTTAGAGCGACCGGCGACAGTAGATAGCAGTATTAGCAATAACCCCAGACTGGCCGCCGCCGCTAAAAGCGTTACGTGCGCGCGTTTCATCGTCACATACCTCCTGGCAGAGCGCGTCCCTGATCAAAGCACTCTGACCAACACTACTATACCACAAAAGACGCCAGACTTCAAGTGGCGGAAGCGCTACGGAATCACTACGGCTACCCGCCGCTCAATCCCAGCCGGCGCAATTCCCGCTCGTCCCGCCGCCAGCCCTTGCGCACTTTGACCCACAGGTCGAGGTAGACCCGCCCGCCGATCATGCGCTCGATCTCTTGCCGCGCCGCCGTCCCAATCTGATGCAGCATCCGCCCCTTGCGACCAATGATAATGCCTTTCTGGGAATCTCTCTCGACAAAGACGTTGGCCACCACGTAGACCGCGCCGCTCTCCCGCTCCTTGAACTCTTCCACGACGACGGCCACGGCGTGGGGCACCTCCTGGCGGGTGTGGCGCAACACTTGCTCGCGGATCAACTCGGCGGCGATCTCCCGCTCAGTCTGGTCGGTAACCTGGTCGCCGGGGTAATAACGCGGCCCCTCAGGCAACGCGGCGACGATCAGGCCCAGCAATTTGTCCAGGTTCACGCCCTCGGTGGCGATGGTCATCATCCACTCTGGCTCTACACCGGCCTGAAGAGCCGGTGCTGGGTGGTAAGACATCAGTTCCCAGTACGCCTCCGTGTGTGGCTTGACTTTCTCTGGCGGTAGCAGGTCCATCTTGTTGAGCACCAGGATGACCGGGGCCTCGGTGTACTTGCTGATCAGTTGCGCGATCATCCGGTCCTCGTCGGTGGGCGGCACCGAGACGTCCACCATGAACAGTACCACGTCGGCGTCGGGGAGGACGTGGGTGGCGGTGGCGACCATTGCCTGGCCCAACTTGTGGCGGGGCCGGTGGATGCCGGGGGTGTCCACGAAAATGACCTGGACATCGGAGCGGGTGAGGATGCCCAAGATGCGGCTGCGGGTCGTCTGCGGCTTGGGCGAGACGATAGCCACCTTTTGGCCCACGAACTGGTTCATCAGCGTGGACTTGCCAACGTTCGGCCGGCCAATGACGGCGACAAAGCCGGAGCGGTGGCCGGGAGGTATCTCGTCGAGGCTGTAGGATTCTGTTCTCGTTGTCATTTGCTTATGGAGAAGGATATACTGACAACGGGCACAAAGTAACATTCTATGGGACACGGATTAACACAGATACCACAGATTTTTCTCGATTTTTCGTAAGCAAAGCATCTTGATCTGTGTTCATCTGTGAAATCTGTGTCCTATTCTGATGTTTTCAAAATGCAAGTTTGTGGCCGTGCCAGGTATACAAGTACACAAGGATACAAGCCCTTGTCTACCTGTCTACTTGTTTACTTTCTTCCGGTACAAGATAAATTCCCGGCAAACTCACCAACGTAACCGCGCCCTTTACGAGCACGTTCGCCCAAAAGATGGACCACACCGTCACGGTGGGCAACTGGCCGCCAAATGCTCCCCAGCAAAAGATCAGGCTGTCCAACGGCACGCTGACGACGTTGCTGACCAGCACCCGCGCCCACTGGTAACGGCGCGTCACCTGCGTGACCCACAGGTGGTAGACCTCGGTGTCGGTGAACTCGCTGGCGAGCTCGGCGACGATGGATGCGACGACGATGCGCCACACGGGGGTGAGCACGGCGGCGAACTCGCGCTGCAACGTCCAGGTAGGGTCCGGCGGGAGCCAGGCGGCGAAGGCGAACAGGCCGGCCATCAACAGATTGATCGCGGCGGCGGCAACGATGACGGCGCGGGCGGCGGAACGTCCGAGTAGCTTGTGTACCAGATCGCGCAGCGTAAAGGTAAAGGGGTACACAAAAGTCCCAGCGTCTATGCTAAAGCCAGCCACCAACGCGATCTTGAGACTGAGCACATCGGAGAGCATTTGCGCGGCGATGTAGGCAGCGACGACGAGGATGCCCGAAATCGTGAGCGTGGTCATGTCGTTGGAACGCTGTGCCGGGATGGAGGACAAACACTCACTTTCACCTTTTTGCAACGAACCTCCTTTGTTTCTTGCCTCCTCTCCCCTCTCCTCGTCACCCCGTCACTTTGTCTGCTTCTCCCGCCGGTGCGCCTCAATGATCGGCTGCGCCATGTGCGCTGGCACCTCCTCGTAGCGCTCCAATTCCATCGTAAAGATGCCCCGGCCCTGGGTCAGGCTGCGCATGTCGGTAGCATAGCGCTGCATCTCTGCCAGCGGCGCCAGCGCTGTGATAATGCTCTTGCCGCCGCGCTGGTCCATCCCCTGCACCCGCGCCCGCTTTGTGTTCAGGTCGCCCATAATGTCACCGGTGTACTCCTCCGGCACAGTGACGACGACGCGGCAGATCGGTTCCAAGAGCACCGGCCCTGCATTCAGCATTACTTTCTTGAACACCTCGCGCCCGGCAACCTGGAAGGCAATGTCCTTCGAGTCTACCGGGTGCTCTTTGCCGTCGTAGACCACCGCCTTGACGTCTGAGACCGGGTAGCCGGCAATGACGCCCTGATCCATCGCCACTTTGACGCCTTTGCGGATGGAACCCTCGAAGGAGCGAGAGATGCGCCCACCAAAGACTTCCCACTCATACTCAAAGCCAGCGTCACGGGGCAATGGTTCCAGCCGCATGTGCACCTCGGCGAACTGGCCCGCGCCGCCGGTCTGCTTCTTGTGCCGGTACTGGTCAGAGTGGACACGGGTGATCGTCTCCCGGTAAGGTACCCTGGGGGTCGCGGTCTCGACCTCGACGTCGAAGCGGTTCTCCATCCGGCGCACGGCAATGTCCACGTGAGCCTCGCCCATTCCCTCCAGGATCGTCTGCCGCGTGCTGGGCTCCTGGCGCCAGCGCAGCGTGGGGTCCTCCTCGCAGATACGGGCCAGTGTGGTGGCCAGTTTTGCTTGAGCGGCCTTGCTCTTGGGGCTGACGGCCACGGAGAAGAGCGGAGACGGAAACTCGGGGCCAGGTAGGCTCACAGGATGGCCCTTGTCACACAGCGTGTCGCCGGTCAGCGTGTGGCCCAACTTGGCCACCGCGCCAATGTCGCCGGCGTGCAAGCACGGCACCGGGATTTGCTCCTTGCCGCGCATGACGTAGAGTTGGCCCAGCCGCTCCTCTTCCTCGGCCCGGCTGTTGTAGACGCGGCTATCCGACTGTATCATTCCACCATAGACCCGCAGGTAGGTCAGTTTACCTACAAATGGATCGGCAGTTGTCTTGAAAACCAACGTCGCCAGCGAGGCCAGTTCGTTTATCTCAATCTGCTCCTCGCCCGCGCCCGTGAGCGCCGTGACCGGGCCTCGGTCGGCTGGCGAGGGGGCATAAGCGACCAATGCATCCAGCAGCGCCCGCGTGCCCAGGCCCGCCGTCGCCGCCGTCATCAACACCGGTATGATCGTCCCGTCGAGGATCGCGGCACGCAACCCCTGCCGGATCTCCTCCTGGGTCAGTTCCTCCCCCTCCAAGTATTTCATAACGAGTTCATCATCTGACTCGGCGGCCGCCTCGATCAACTGAATATGGCCTTCCTCCGCCTGTTCTGCCAGGTCGGGCGGAATCTCGGCGATGTTACCCTCGGGGCCCATCCGCGCCTGCATGTTCACCATGTCCACCACGCCTGCGAACTCTCCCTCTGTGCCGATGGGAAGTTGGAAAAGGATAAAGTTCTTATCAAAGGTCTCTCGCAACGCATCCAGCGTGCGGCCCAGGTTGGCATTCTCCCGGTTCATCTTGTTGACAACCACCATGCGGGGCAGATTGTGTTCCTCGGCAAAGTCCCAGACCAGCTCGGTCCCCACCTCGACGCCAGACACGGCGTCCACCAGGATCAGCGCCTGATCGGCCACCCGCACCGCGCTCTTGACCTCGCCGACAAAGTCGGTGTAGCCGGGTGCGTCCAGCAAGTTGACCTTGCAACCCTCCCACTCGACGGGGACGAGGGCCAGGTTGAGCGAGATGTGGCGGCGGATCTCTTCATCGTCAAAGTCAGCGATGGTAGTGCCGTCTTCGACGCGCCCCATGCGGTTGATCGCGCCGCTGGCGAAAGCGAGTGCCTCCGCCAACGAGGTTTTGCCAGAACTGCCATGGCCGAGCAGGACAATGTTACGCAGTTGCTTGGTGTGATATTCTTTCATAGAAATTACGACCCCCTTTATTGAGAATGAGACGTAGAACGTAGTCTCACGTTTTACGCTGGTCATATTCTAAATGAGAACCGCTTAACTGTCAATTGCCCTCTGTGCAGAACAGTGGTACACTACTGGCCGCCATCGGATCGTAGAACGGCGGATTACAGGACAACAACGGATGCTCTGAATATCAAACAAAGGAGTGTACAAATGGCAAAGTTCCCTGTCGAACCATTCAAGATCAAAGTCGTAGAGCCCATCCACCAGACCACTCGCGCTGAGCGGGAGGAGATTCTGAAGCGGGCCGGCTACAACATCTTTGGCATACGCGGCGCGGAAATCTATATTGACCTGCTGACCGATTCAGGCACGGCGGCAATGTCCGACAACCAGTGGGCCGGGATGATGCTCGGCGACGAGAGTTACGCCGGCTGCCGCAATTTCTTCAACCTGGAGGAGGCGATCCAGTCCATCACCGGCCTGCGCTATTTTGTGCCCACGCACCAGGGCCGCGCCGCCGAAAATGTCCTGTTCGCCTGCACGGTCAAGCCGGGCCAGTCGGTGCCCAGCAACATGCACTTTGACACTACCCAGGCCAACGTCATCGCCCGGGGCGGCGATCCGGTCAATCTCCTGGTCGAGGAAGGGCTCGACCCCACCAGCCACGCGCCCTTCAAGGGCAACATAGACATCGAGAAACTGGAAGCGTTCATCCAGCAGACGGGGCCGGAGAACATTCCGCTGGGAATGTTGACGGTGACGAACAATGCCGGCGGTGGCCAGCCGGTCTCGATGGCCAACATCCGTGCCACCGGCGAGGTGCTCCACCGCTATGACATTCCCTTCTTCCTCGATGCCTGCCGCTACGCCGAGAACGCCTATTTCATCAAATTGCGCGAGCCGGGTTATGCCGAGACGCCCGTCGTCGAGATCACCCGCGAGATGTTCTCTTACACCGACGGCTGCACAATGTCGGCCAAGAAGGACGCGCTGGTCAATATTGGCGGCTTTCTGGCGATGAACGACGAGGAGTTGTACGGGCGCGTGTGCCAGGAACTGATCTTGCGCGAGGGGTTCCGCACCTACGGCGGACTGGCCGGGCGCGACCTGGAGGCGATGGCCCGGGGATTGTGGGAGGGAATAGACGAGCAATACCTGGCCTACCGCATCGCCCATACAAAGTACCTGGCCGACCGGCTGGCGGAAGAGGGTATCCCCATCCTGGAGCCTGCCGGTGGCCACGCGGTCTACGTGGACGTCAAGCGCTTTCTGCCGCACATCCCGCAGCGCGAACTGCCCGGCCAGGCGCTCGCCTGCGCGCTGTACCTGGAGGGCGGCATCCGTGGGACAGAGATGGGCAGCGTGGCGTTTGTCCGCGAGGACCCAGAGACAGGCGAGGACATTTATCCAACGCTGGAATTGGTGCGGCTGACGCTCCCGCGCCGGGTCTACACCCAGGCGCACCTGGACTATGTGGTGGAGGTCTGCCAGCACATCTACGAGAAGCGCGACCAGATTCGGGGCATGCGCTACACCTACACGCCGGCCCTCCTGCGCCACTTTACGGCGCGGTTCGAGCCGCTGTAGGGTTGTTCCAGAAAAATAATCATCCCAGTGTCATTCTGAGCGGAACGCAGTGAAGCGAAGAATCTCACGTTACAGTGCCCAAACCGTCTGTCCAAGTCGAGATTCTTCGCCTCCGCTGCGCTCCGGCTCAGAATGACAGGTTACGACCTGGGATACTTTAAATTCTGGAACGCCCTAATCAAACAATCAAACTGCTCTCGGACGAGACCTGCCGAATCGGCAACCTGGGGGATATGATGCTTGACAGCAAATGATGGCTATGACAAAGATAAACTATGATGAGGAAGCCGATGTGTTGTACGTTTCCTTCGAACACTCAAACTGACTGGCAAAGACTAGAGGCAATGACAGACGAGGAAATAGACTACTCTGACATTCCGCCACTCGGCGACGATTTTTTCGCCCGCGCCACGCTGAGACTACCCGACCAGCCAAAAGTAATCGTCACGATGCAGATAGACCCTGACGTATTCTCATAGTTCGATGCACAGGAAGATGGGTGGGAACGGTGGATGCAATCTGCACTGCGGATTTACGTCGAGGCGCACAGAGAGCAACAACCAATCCACATCGCCAAATCTGTGTTGAGTCAGTAAACTTGTGTAGAACAGCAAGGCCACGAGTGTACCGATTGACCTCAACGCCTTCAGCGATTCAGCGGTTCAGGTGGCTCACGGCGGCGCGAATCTTGTCACCGGAGGGAAAACGGGTATAATCGCGGTGGCACGCCAGAAACATACGATTTGTACCGGAGGGCAAAGAATAAGAGTTCAGACCATGGCACTTGCAAGAAGGAGAGTAGTATGTCAACCTATGTAGCGACAGCCGATCAGGTATTGGTACTCCTGCGACAGTTGCCACCACGTGAGCAACTGCGGGTGGTAAGCAAGGCCCTGCCAGCATTGGAAAAAGAATTGTCCGTCCATCCACGACCGCGCAAGTCGCTGCGTGGCCTGTGGCGGGGACTGACAATTGGGGAGGAAGAAATCGCAGAGATCCGTCGAGAAATGTGGGAGCACTTTGGTGAGCGGGAGTTCTAATTCAATGGACGCTGTAACAGACACCCACGGCCTGATATGGTACCTGCAAGATGATCCCCGGCTGGGGCCGCAAGCGTCCAAGTTCTTTGATTCCTGCGATGCCGGAGAGTTGATCATCTACGTCCCCACGATCTGTGTGGTGGAGATCATCTACCTGCAGGAAAAAGGGCACATCCCGGCTGACCTCAAAAAGCAACTGGACGCAGAACTGCAAAGCGGGACTACTGGCCTTGCTCTTTTTGATCTTACGGGAGGAGTGGCCGACGCAATCTCTCGAGTTCCGCGCAGTCAGGTTCCAGATATGCCCGACCGCATCATTGTGGCAACGGCACTGCACCTGGGTCTTCCGGTCATCAGCCGTGATCGAAAGATCCGGCTTTCAAGTGTCAGGACTATCTGGTGAACGGATGGCGGGCGAACGACCGATTGACCTCAGCGCAATCAGCGCCCTCAGTGTTTCAGTGGTTCAAGAAGCTTACTATCATGTTGTCAAGTTCCTTTACAATCGAGCGGCGAGTAGGCGTGTGAACATAACTCGCAAAATTTGAGGTTTTCGAGCCGCCGGTCAGACTGTGTGCCGAACGGGCGATGCTGAACACGTGAACAGAAGCGAGGTAATGCCTATGAAGTGATGCATGTTGCGCGATTCGAGATTCGTCATTCACACAAAGCAAGTCACAGGAGGGTAAAGATATGAGAGAGTTAAAAGATCACGGACAGCCGTGATTACCCTTGTGTTTCTGAGCGGGCTGGTCGCAGTGGCGGCCATCCTGTTCATCCTGGCCAGGCCGGCCGTGCCCGTGCAGGCCGCATTGAATACTGGCCCTGTCAACGCCCCCGCTGCCGACCTGACCGTCTGCCCGGCGGGGCCACCGACCTGTGACTATGCCTCCGTCCAGGCTGCCGTGGACGACGCCAACGACGGCGACGTCATCAAGGTGGCGGCTGGCGACTACACCGGCGTCAGCGCCCGCGCGGCCCCGCCTGGCTATCTAAATCCGCCAGCCAATGGCCTCATCACCCAGGTGGTCTACATTAGCAAGACAGTGACCGTCCGGGGTGGTTACACCACCGCTGACTGGACCACGCCTGACCCCGACGCCAACCCCACCACGCTGGATGCTCAGGGGCAAGGGCGGGTGATCTTCATCAGCGGGGACATCAGTCCCACCATAGAAGGATTGCGCATCACCGGCGGGAACGCGGCTGGGTTGGGCGGCTGTTCTACGCTCGAGGTTGGGGCTACTACTGATTGGGGTGGTGGGGTATATGTGCTCT
>CAYQTW010000006.1:6540-25126 GCA_964420485.1 uncultured Anaerolineales bacterium | reverse complement strand
GGCAAGTAAAGCACGAGCCGGTCGGGGCACAGGGCCCACCCCGACCGGCCACTTTGCCCCCTGCAAGACTGCGGGTATAATACTCTTGTACCCGTCGCTCCCGCAGGAGGTAGGAGTATGACCCGTGTCGCCACCTATGCCCGTGTCTCAACCGATATGCAGGCCGAAGAGGGCAAGTCTATCGCCGCCCAGCAGGCCGAGATGCGCGAGTTCGCCAACGCCCGCGGCTGGACCATCGTCGCCGAGTTCGTGGACCCCGGTTTCACCGGCACCGATATGGACCGCCCTGGTCTCCGGGCCCTCCGTGCTGCTGCCGAGGAGCGCACCTTTGACCTCCTCGTCGTCCACGAACTATCACGTCTCTCGCGCCGCATCTTTGACACATTCCACCTCTTTGATGAATTGGGCAAACTCGACATCGGCTTCGTCTCCGTCAAGGAGCCCAACTTTGATTTCTCCACCCCCACCGGCCGCCTCTTCCTGACCCTGCTGGCGGCTCTCAACCAGTACTACGTTGACATTCTCAAGATGCACGTCGCCAAGTCCAAGCGCCAACGCGCCCGCCAGGGCCTGTATAACGCCTCCATCACCCCCTACGGCTATCGTCACGCCGGCGATGCCGACACCCCACCCATCATCGCACCTGAAGAAGCACGCGTCGTCCGCGAGATGTTCGAGCGCCACGCCACTGGCAAGTCTTCCTACCAGGAGATCGCCGACTGGCTCAACGACGCTGGCTTTCACACCCGCTCCGGCCGCCGCTTCTCCAAAGATACCGTCGCCGACATGTTGCGTAACCCTTTCTACAAAGGTTTCGTCGCCTACCGCCGGGGCAGCCGCGACCAGGCCGCCGCCGAACTCTTCCCCGGCAAACACGAGGCCATCGTCACCCCCGAACTATGGGGAATGTGCCGCCGCGTCCGGGAGCAACGGCGGGGTGCGCCCCGCACCTACCAGGCCAAGTACCGCGTCTATCTTCTCAACGGCATCGTCACCTGTGACGTCTGCGGGCGCAAACTGCGTGCCCAAGGGACCAAGGCCGGTTCCTACTACCGCGAGATGTCCTATCAACGGGGCTTTGGGGATTGCCCCTCGGCCCGCAGAGGGGTGCGGACAGAAGTAGTGGACGAGCAGGTGGGGGCGATCTTTCGCCGCCTGCGGCTTCCCGATGACTGGCAAGCGCGGTTGGCGGAGTTGATGGACCAGGACGATGACCGGCAGACGTTGGATAGCCGTCGTGCGCGGCTGGTCGAGGAGCGGCGGCGACTGAAGGAGATGAAGATACGGGGAGAGTTCGACGAGGACCCCGACATCTACGAGCGGGAGCAGACCCGCATCCGGCGAGAGTTGAGCGAACTGCCCGCCCCTGCCGACCTGGAGGCCGTTGAACGGGCGGCCGCAATGTTGGAGGAACTGGCGCAGATATGGGATCAAGCCGAGCTGGTTGACCGGCGGGATCTGCTGCGGATCGCACTGCGGGAAGTGAAAGTGGACGTGCCCCAGGGCCGAGTAACGACCATCGAACCCTACCCCGTCTTTGTCCCTCTCTTCCGCCAGTTATCCCTTCTGCGTGAGGTGTCCTTCGGCGTCTTTGTCCCCCTCTGGCCACACGAGTTGGCTGGGGAGATGGAGATAATGCCTATTCTGCCGCCGCTGACGACAGTTCCCACTCCGCAGGAGACGCCCGACTGGCCCCTGGTCACCACCCTTCCGCGAGAGATGGTGGGGCGGCGGATTACCCCCGTCCTGAGCACATGGCTAAAGGAGCAGCGCAAGCAAAAGCAGGAAATCGGCCAAGTGGTCGAGAGTGCTCGCACGGCTGCCTTCCCGTTGCGGGTGGATCCCCGCAAGTGGTCAGAAGTGGCAGTGAGGCAAGTAAAGGATTTGCGGTCGCTGCCGGACGAAGCCGTCTCGTTCCTCTGGACTCCCTTCGCTCTGCAGCGGGCGGAGAAAAGGGAGACGCCGGTGGAGGAAGCACGACGAGTGGTAAAGCCCGGCGGGACGTGGGCCTTCGTGGACGTGATGCCTGTCTCAATGCCGGGGCATTGGTTGTACCGCTTCTTTCCCCAGGCACGTGAGAACGAGGAGCAGCGCACTTGGGATACGTCCCGGATGTACAACGCACTGGTAGGAGCGGGGTTCCGCGTGCGGCTGGAGCGGCGGAATTTACACCAGGCAGTGGCTCTGGGCGTGGCTCGGCAGATGGTTAGCGAGCGGGAGCGATGCCCGCAGTTAGCAATCCTGCCGGACGAGGTGTACGCGGCGGGGCTGGTAACGTTAGAGGAGACGATAGAGCAAGAAGGCAAGAAGAAACTCGTGGGATCAGAGTTCTGCCTGGTGAAAGTGGTGGCAGTGAGAGGATAGCAAAAGCCCAAGCGGACGAAACTGGGGCTTGACGTTTTACGTGAAGTGTGGTACAATATCGCTGCTAGAAACGATTAGAAACACCTGCTAGCCGTTGGAAGCACCTTGACACGCTGTTTATATACTGAGCGTGGGGACAAAAGAAAAGAGCCACCCCCGTCTGCCGGCAAGCACATTGGGATGGCTCTCCACCCAAGTCTCCGCGCGCGAGGCTACAGAGCCTCTCTGTAGTACAGTAGCGCAGAACTACTTGGCACGGGAGCGACGGGATTTGAACCCGCGATCTCCGGCTTGACAGGCCGGCATGTTAACCGCTACACTACGCCCCCAACGGCCCAAATCATACCACAACCCGCTTACCTCGTCAAGTCAGCACTGCTCGCACTGCTTCGATTGTCGTCTCAATATCCGCGTCGCTGATCCAGTAGTGTGTCACTGCCCGGAAGCGGCCTTCCAGCCGGCCCAGCAATAACACCCCCTGCTCCGCCAACTCAGCCACTACTTGCTCCTGCGTCTTTAACACCTTCTCTGTTAGCCAGAAGTAGAGAATGTTTGTCGTCACCGGGGCAACCCCTACCCCCGGTATCTCCGCTAACCCTTCCGCCAGCCGCCGTGCCCTGACGTGATCCTCTTTCAGCCGAGGAACGATCTCCTTCAGAGCAACGACGCCTGCCGCCGCCAGCACGCCCGCCTGCCGCATCCCGCCGCCTACCACCTTACGCGTCCGCCGCGCCTCGGCAATAAAGTCGGCGCTGCCACACAAGAGCGACCCCACCGGAGCACATAGCCCCTTCGAGAGACAAAACATCACCGAGTCCACATCTCGCACCAATTCCCGCGCGTCCACCCCCAGTGCCGCCGCTGCATTGAAAATACGCGCCCCGTCCAGGTGTACCCGCAGGCTGTGAACATGGGCCAGTCGCGTCACCTGTGCGGTGTACTCGGCTGTAAGCGGCGTGCCGTTGCACATATTGTGCGTGTTTTCCAGGCAGACCAGGCGCGTGCGGGGAAAGTGAGCGTCATCCTCTCGAATCGCCCTCTCAATGTTCTCCAGCCGCAGCGTGCCGTCGGGTTGGTTAGGAATGAGGTGAGGCATGATGCCCCCTAACGCCGCCATCCCGCCCTGCTCGAAGAGAAAGGTGTGACAACGATCCCCCAGGATCACTTCGTCGCCGCGCCCGCAGTGAGTCAGCAGCGCCACCAGGTTTCCCATCGTGCCGCTGACCACGAACAGTGCTGCTTCCTTCCCCAACCGCTCCGCCGCCATCTGCTCTAGCCGGTTGATTGTGGGATCCTCCCCAAACACATCGTCCCCCACCTCTGCCTGGTACATCGCTTCCCGCATCGCCGGTGTCGGCTGCGTCACGGTATCGCTGCGCAGATCAATGATCTTCATCTTTTCCACCTCCCAGGTTATTGGCTCTCCACCGGTAGTGTGAATGTGAACGTCGCGCCGTGTCCCTCTTCACTACTGACTGCAATCTCCCCTCCATGGGCCTCGATGATTTTCTGCGTGATGATGAGCCCCAATCCAGCCCCCGACGCCTTGCTTTCGGTACCGGGCACACGATAAAAGCGCTCAAAGATGTGTGGCAAGGCATCCGCCGGAATACCGGGCCCTGTGTCGGCAACACTTATAGTCAGGCGGTCTTGCTCGCTCTCTGCCTTGATCGTTACGCTGTCGCCCGCTTGGCAGTACTTTATTGCGTTGCCCACCAGATTGAGCATCACCTGGTGGAGACGCTGTGCATCTCCTGTGACAAGTGGGAGGGCATCAGGAACGTCAACCAACAAGCTGATCTGTTTGTCATCCGCCTGCGGCGTCAACACGTTGACCGCCATATAGATCACCGTGCTCGGATCAACCCGGCCCTTGGTCAAATGAGCCCGGCCCGATTCCAGTCGTGCTAGATCAAGGAAACTGCTCGCTATCCCACTGATCCGATCAGCCTCGTGTTGAATGATGCCTGCAAACTGGCAACACTGAGCCGACGTCACACCTGGTCGCTGCAAAAGATCGGCGTAAGAGATGATGGCCGTGAGCGGTGTACGCATCTCGTGCACGATCTCGGCGATCAGATCGGACTGTTGGAACAGGATGGCATTCTGCACCGCCACCGCCGCCTGATCGCCCAGCAAGGTCAATAGTTCGATGTCCTCCGCGGTGAAATCGCCCCCATCATCTTTGTTGATCGCTTCCAACACGCCGATCACTTCGTCCCTGGCGATCAGGGGGACGGCAAGAATGGAGCGGGTGGTAATATGCGTCTGCTCGTCCACCTTGTTGTAAAAGCGAGCATCCTTGCTGGTATCGGGGACGATGAGGGGCTTGCCAGTTTGCACAACTGAACCTGCAATGCTCTCCATCGGCACGACGATCGAATGAACACCTGGTAGATTGGTCGCTGCCTTAAAGTACAACTGACCGCTCCTGTGATCTATCAACAGGATGGAACAAAATTCCGTCTGGGTCAGTTCTTGCGCCGCTGTGACGATACGGTCTAGCAGTGGGGGCAGGTTCAGAGTCGAGCTCAGCGAGCGGCTGATTGTTATCAGGCGCTCCAGCCAGTCCGCACGATTCTCCTTTTGTGTCTGGGGACGCGAAAGGGGTTGATCAAGTCTTACCATTGTCCTTATCCTCCTAAACAGACCTGTGCAATGCGAGGCAGCACATCGGTGACGTCGGCGTGGATGACCACCTCGGCTATGTCGTCAATGTAGGTAGGCATCAAATTAATCACAATCAGACGACCGGCACGTTCACGCACTCGCAGCGGCAACTGCGAGGCTGGTGCGACCTCCAGCGACGATCCGGTCACGAGCATCAGATCGGCCTGGCGAACGTGTTCCATTGCGGTACTGACTGCCTCAATAGGCAACTGTTCCCCGTAGAGTACGACCCTGGGTTTCATCACTCCACTGCATGCGAGACAACGAGGCACCTCACCTGAAGAAAGAAAATCATCCAGCAGTTCTTCGATGGGCAAAACTCGGCCACAGTCGAGGCAAGTCACCTCCCGCAGATGGCCATGCAATTCCAGCACCACGCGCGACCCAGCCCGCTGATGCAGACCGTCAATGTTCTGAGTGATGATGGCCCTCAACCACCCGCCAGATTCCAGTTCAGCGAGCGCCAGGTGGCCAGCGTTGGGTTCGGCTGTCAGCAACGTCCTCATCAGCGGCCGTATCCAGGTATAGAACGTCTCAGGGTGGCGGCGGAAAGCATAAATGGACGCCACTTCCATTGGACCAGCGCGCTCCCACAGCCCGGTTCCTGGCGAGCGAAAGTCGGGAATACCGGAGGCAGTACTCGTGCCTGCGCCGGTCAACGCAATGGCGTGGCGGGCTTTTCGCAAGAGTGCCGCAGCACGCACAATCTCATCGGTATGATCCGTACCCAATGTCATCAAGTTAAAGATTGTAAAGACCTGCCAGGTTTCCGCCAGAGCTTTTGTGAGCCAGATTCGACACGATTAACAGTGTATTTCCGTTCGAAAGTGCCTCATAAAACCTGGCAGGTCTGGTTCTCCTTTCTTAACTTGATGACATTGCGGCTTCAATAGTTTGAAGCATAGATCACCTCCGCTTACATTCTGCATAATGTATCCAAGTATCATCTCAATATTCTGGGGCACTTTTAACGTAGCCGCGCTTTCCATAGCGCGTTATGTCCGCGAGGTATGGAAACCTCGGCTACATTGCCCCACTTTATTGAGCAGGTACGAAATCCGGTATCTGCTCAATATCCTGGGGTAGGGGCAGGACTTGCTCCTGCCCACAAGGACGACCGCAAGGGTTCGCCCCTACCTATTGAGAGGATACCGAAAATTCTTGCTCAATGTACAAGAATTTCATTGGTAAGGTATTAACTTGATCCATACCTGTTCCGCTTTCACGGTGACATCTATGCCCACGATGGTCTCCGATCGGTGCCTTCGTATGATACTGTAGCACAGAATGTGATACTTGGCAAGAAAGAAAGTAAAAAGAGAGGCACGTAACTGCAGAAGCAGTTCTCCGCACCGAGGAGGCCCTTGTAGCTTTTCGAGACAGACACCATGCATCTACGAGGCGCCTACAGAGACGAAAGTGTGGAGTAGGCTTTAGCCAGTAGTTGCCAAATCTCCCAACTCGTTGTATCATGTCTCCCTGATGACGCAGCCAATCAAAATTGCCCCATCCATACTCGCCGCCGACTTTGCCCACCTGGCCGAGGCGGTCGCCAGCGCCGAGAGCGCCGGCGCGGACTATATCCACGTGGACGTGATGGACGGTCACTTTGTGCCCAACATTACCATCGGGCCGGCCGTTGTGCGGGCGCTGCGCCACGTCACGCGGTTGCCGCTCGACGTGCATCTGATGATCAACGCCCCGGCCCGTTACGTGCCCGCCTTTGCCGAGGCCGGTGCCGCCGGGCTCACCGTCCATGTCGAGGCTACGCCACACCTGCATCGTGTCTTGCAGCAGATTCGGGATTTGGGCGTGCGGGCTGGCGTCTCACTGAACCCAGCCACGCCTGCGGTTGCCATCAGCGAGGTGCTGAACGACGTAGAGTTGGTGCTGGTGATGACTGTCAACCCAGGTTTCGGAGGGCAGCCTTTCATCGAGCACGCGCTGCACAAAGTCGCGCGGGTGCGAGAGATGCTGGATAGCGCCGGGAGTGAGGCAGAGTTGGAGGTGGACGGTGGCATTGGGCCGGAGGAAGCGGAGCGGGTCGTGGCCGCCGGGGCGACAGTGCTCGTCGCCGGGAAAGCCATCTTTGGCGCGCGGGAGGGGGTTGCGGGAGCGATCGCGGCTATCCGCGCGGCGGCCCGCAGGGGGCAATGCGCCCGGGTGGGCAGCAGGCAAAAAAGAAGCCCCCGGTTGTAATGGGGGCGTGGTGTAGGGGCGTGGTACCCGCGCCCCTATGGGCGCGGACCACCCCCATACCCTGCGGCAGCAGTTTTAGCGGGTTTTGTTCAACGTCCGCAGACAGCGGGTGCAGAGGTACATCCGGCGCATCCGTCCACCGATTTCCACTCGCTTACGCTGGATATTGGGTTTGAACTGGCGGTTGGTCGCCCGCTTGGAGTGACTGACGTTGTGCCCAAATTGGGGGCTTTTGCCACATATTTCACACCTTGCCATTTGTATCACCTCTTGAATTAAAGATTTGGAGATTTGAAATCCGTCAATCTCAAATCAACAAATCTCAAATCACCCTACTAGTTCGTAACGAGATGTATCATACCACAAGAGGCTCGTTTGCGCAACATCGGGAAACTGGTAAATTGGGAAATTGGTAGATTGGAAAAGGAGAAAGTAATGCCAGAACGAGAGCATAATCTGGGACGCATACAAGTCTCTCCCACGGCCATTGCCAGCATTGCAAACGAGGCTGTGCTGACTTGCTACGGCGTCGTGGGAACCACAGCCAAGGACCTGGCCAGCGGCATCGCCAACGTTCTTTCCCGCGACAGCAAGCGCGGGATCGAGGTGCGCATCGAGGATGACGGACAGATCATTATTGACGCTTACGTGATCATCGAATATGGCACCCGTATCGCCGCCGTGGCCCGCAGTGTTATGAATGTCGTAAAGTACAACGTCGAGCAGGCACTGGGCATACCCATCGCCGAGGTCAACGTCCACGTCGAGGGGCTGCGTGTCAGCGATATAGACTGAGATCGTTTGTAGTAACGACTTTAGTCGTTCCCGAACGGTAACAACGAAAGTCGTTACTACAACGTCAGTGATATGGATTGAAGGGAATTAGTGAATTGACAGACGAGAAATTATCAACGACCACACGACAGTCTCCGCGCCTGACCACTGACGGCCAGGGATTCAAACGGTTGATCAAGGCCGCGTTGGGTTGGCTGCAACATCACCAGGCCGCCATCAACGTACTCAACGTTTACCCGATCCCCGACGGTGACACCGGGACCAACATGGTGCTGACGATGCAGTCCGCCTGGGCCGAGATTGCAGACACGCCAGAGTGCAACGTGGGCCGGGTAGCCCATCAGATGGCCCACGGCGCACTGATGGGCGCCCGGGGCAATTCCGGCGTCATCCTCTCCCAGATTTGGCGCGGGTTTGCGCGCAGTCTGGACGGAAAAGAGGTCTATTGCGCCCAGGACCTGGCTACCGCTTGTCAAGAAGCGGCGACGACAGCTTACAAAGGCGTAGTCAAGCCGGTCGAGGGCACAATCCTCACCGTCGCCCGCATGGTCGGCGACGCTGCCACTGCTGCAGCGGAGACGAACCAAGACCTGGTCTATATGCTGGAGCACATGGTTTTCGCCGCCCACGAGGCCGTTGCGCTGACCCCCTCATTGCTCCCGGTGCTGGCAGAGGCCGGGGTGGTGGATGCCGGCGGCCAGGGACTATTCATCATTTTGGAAGGCATGTTGCGCTACATGCGAGGAGAACCGGTTGCCGAAGATGTACAATTGGCCGAGACGGTGGATCTCATCGCCACCGGATTAGAGCCCGGCGAGATCGGCTACGGCTACGACGTGCAGTTCCTCATCGTCGGGCAAGAACTCGACGTGGCGGCCATCCGCCAGAAAATCACAGAATTGGGCGAGTGCCCACTCGTCGTGGGCGATCCATCAACAATCAAGGTACACGTCCACGTGCCCGACCCTGGTGTTCCCATCAGTTACGGAGCCAGCCTGGGCTCACTGCGCGACGTCGTGGTGGAGGATATGCAGGCCCAGTACCAGGATTTCATCGTTAAGCGCGAGTCGGCGTCGTTCTCCTTGCCCCAGGTCTCTCAGGGGATCGGCGTCGTGGCCGTCGCTCCAGGCGATGGGCTGGCCCGCGTTTTCCAGAGCCTGGGCGTGGGCGCCGTCGTGCGCGGTGGCCAGACGATGAACCCCAGTACCAAAGATTTGCTGGAGGCAATCGAGCATTTGCCAGCCAACCAGGTGGTCGTGTTGCCCAACAATGGCAACGTCATATTGGCGGCTGAGCAGGCCCGCGAACTCTGCGAAAAGTCCGTGGCTGTCATCCGCTGCCGCACTGTCCCACAGGGTATCGCGGCACTGTTGACCATCAACTATCAGGATGATTTCGAGACCAACGTGGCTGCCATGACGAGCGCGATGGAAGAGATCGAGACAGGCGAGGTCACCATCGCCACCCGCACGGCGACGATCAATGGCGTGCAGGTCGCCGATGGACAGGTCATTGGTCTGCACGACGGGGAACTCAAAGTGACCGGCTCAACGGTTGAGCAAGTCGTGCGGTCATTACTGGAGGAAATGGGCTCGGCCGACCGCGAGATCATTACCTTGTATTACGGCGAGGACGTCAGCGAGGACGACGCTAACCAACTAGCCAATCTTTTACAGCAGGACTGGCCCGACCAGGAGATTGAAGTCGTCGCCGGCGGACAGCCCCATTATCACTATATCCTTTCGGCGGAGTAAAAAAGTGGAGGTGCCGTGTCCAGAGTTCACATTGTTACCGACAGTGAAGCCACCATTGAGCCGTCCGTCGCCGAACGACTCGACGTTACCATCGTACCTCTGACCGTCCGCATTAGCAAAGACGGCTCGACTGAGGCCGCCAAGGTCTACCAGGACGGCACGGGTTTAGACCACGAGGAGGTGCTGTTCCGTATGGCTCGCGACCGCGTCCGGTGCCATATCGTCGGCCCGACCGCCGAGCAGTTCCGGCGCGTATACAGCTGTCTCACCCGCCGCACCGATCAGATTATCTCGCTTCACTCTTCGGCCAGTCTCAGCCTCGTTCATCGCGAAGCACAAAAGGCGGCCAATGGGTTCCTGGGCCGCTGTGACATCGTGGTCATAGATTCAGAGACAATCTCTTTGGGCCTGGGCATCCTGGTGCAGGAAGCGGCACAACTGGCCCGCGCGTCCCTCCCGCTGGGCGAGATCGTGCGCCAAATCCGGGGCATGATCCGGTGCGTCTACGTGGTTCTGGTCACCAATACGCTAGACTACCTGGAACGCAGCCATCTCATCAGCCCTGCTCAGGTCATCCTGGGCGATATGTTGGGCATCAAGCCCTTTCTGGCAATCGAAGGGGGGCGGATCATCCCTATGGAAAAAGTCCGCAATCGCGACCGGGCAATAGACAAACTGGCCGAGTTTGCCAGCGAGTTCTCTCACATCGAACAGATGGCTATCTTGCAGAGCACCCCCTACCCCACGGAGGAAACAAAGATGCTGCAGGAACGATTGGCACTCGTCCTGCCGGGTAAAGAGCATCCTATTCTGCTTTATGGCCCATTGCTGGCTTCCCACATCGGGCCGGACGGGATGGGTCTGGTGGTGTACGAGGGCATGGACGAGGGGGTGTGACTCCGATGAGCTGTATCTTTTCAATTCACGTGGGACAATGTAGACGAGGTTTCCATACCTCGCAGGGCTGGCGCGATATGGAAATCGCGGCTACCGCACAAGTGCCCCGGAATATATTGAGGTGATGCGATGAGCCGAGTGTTCATTCTCACCGATAGCACGTCTGATGTGCCGCCAGAGGTGGCAGAGCAGTTGCATATCACCGTCGTGCCAGCCTACATCCAGATCGGCAATCATAGTTATCGAGATGGGTTTTCTTCTGGGGGACTCAGCCGGGAAGAGTTCTACGCCCAACTACCTGCGATGCCGGTTGTGCCGACAACTGCTGTGCCGCCGGCACACGAATTCGCCATGGCGTATCGCCGCCTTGCGGCCGAGGCGGATGAGGTGATCGCCATCGTGGTCTCGACCAACTTGAGCGGGATGTACAACGTCGCTCGCCTGGGCGCACAAGATGTGCCGGAACTGAGAGTGCACGTCGTGGACTCGGGGCAGGTCACAATGGGACTCGGCTGGATGGTCATCGCGGCAGCTGAAGCAGCCGCAGAGGGCCAGAGTGCACAAGAGATACTGGCACTGATCGAGGATATGAAACCTCGAGTACACGTCTACGCAGCGCTCGACACGTTAGAGTACCTGCGCCGCAGCGGGCGGGTGAGTTGGGCACGGGCGAAAGCCGCCCAAATTCTGCGTATCAAGCCAATCGTGGAGGTGCTCTTGGGCAAGGTCACAGACATGGGGCGGACACGAACAGGGCGCCGGGCCATTGAGCGACTCGTGGAACTCGTGCGTGCTCTGGGGCCATTGGAACGGTTGGCGATTCTCCACACTTTTGCTCCTGGAATAGAGAACTTGAGCCACCACCTGGCCTACCTTTGCTCACCTGGTCATCTACTCACCGTCGTAGCCACCACCATCGTCGGCGCCCACGTAGGCCCGCGCGGTCTGGGCGTGGCTGCCGTAACCGCTAAATAAAAAAAGGATGACAACACCCACTGAGAAAATAGCCAAGATCCTCCGTCTGGAGGCAGAGAAATACCAGGACCGGGCCGTCCTCGGCGGGCTGGCCTGCTACGCCGACACGTGGTTGCGAGAGGCCGGAGCCACCTTTGGGCCGGAGGCGGCTGACTGGGTGCAGGCAGTGGCCGGCCAGTTGCGCGCCTACAGCGGCCTCTCCAATCCTGTTGCGCGCCAGAAGGCTATGGCCACGTTGTTGGGGACACTTGACACCACACCTCATCTTTACTCTGCTTCTCAACGAGACGAAAAGAAAGCGGTCCCTGCTCCATCCGCCCCAGCCAGGGCCAGACCGCCCACCACTCCATCCGCATCCACTTATACACACACAGGCCTCGATTCCCAGATCACTGTCCTGCAAGGAGTGGGGCCTCAACAGGCCAAGCGGCTGGCTAAACTGGGTATCCATACCATCCGTGACATGCTCTACTTTTTCCCTCACCGGCACGACGACTATTCGCAACTCGAGCCCATCAACCGGATCGAATACGGCCAGGATGTCACCATCATCGCCCAGGTCTGGGATGCCGGCGTGCGCAAGACCAGGGGCGGTGGTTCCCTATTCAAGGCCACCCTCTCCGACGGCACCGGCTTTATTGAGGTCACCTGGTTCAATCAGCCCTACCTGGCCGATAAAATCAAGCGCGGCCAACACATCGTCGTCAGCGGCAAGGTGAACGAATACCTGGGCCGTCTGTGCTTTAACTCTCCCGAATGGGAACCGCTGGAACAGGAATTGCTGCACACTGCCCGTCTGGTGCCGGTCTACCCACTCACGCAGGGCATCCGGGCCAGGTGGCTGCGCCGCTTGATGAAGCGCACCGTGGACTATTGGTCCAAGCGGCTGCCCGACCACCTGCCGGTTTCGGTGTGTCAGGACGCGAGTCTGCCGGACCTGGAGACCGCCATACTCCAGATACACTT
The DNA here is from genome assembly GCA_964420485.1 of uncultured Anaerolineales bacterium. Taxonomy (GTDB): domain Bacteria; phylum Chloroflexota; class Anaerolineae; order B4-G1; family B4-G1; genus CAYQTW01. The sequence continues at coordinate 12,506 of CAYQTW010000006.1, read as the reverse complement.
TCCGGACAACAAACGACTGCTGGAGCGGGCTCGCTACCGGCTGGCTTTCGATGAACTGTTCGTGCTCCAAATCGGCCTCCTGCGCCAGCGTCACCAGTGGCGCTCGGCGCCGGGCAAATCACTACCGGTGGACGATGACACCTTGTCCGACTTTATCCGCAGCCTGCCATACAAACTGACCGGCGCCCAGCGGCGAGCGTTGCAGCAGATCGTGGCCGACCTGCGCTCGGGCCGGCCCATGAACCGGCTCCTGCAGGGGGCCGTGGGCTCGGGCAAGACGGTCGTGGCGGCGGCGGCGATGGCTCTGACGGTGGCCGCCGGCGCCCAGGCGGCGCTGATGGCCCCGACGGAGATATTGGCCGAGCAGCACTATCAGACCATCAGCCGCCTCCTGGGACAGTCGCCGGGTTCTGGGCCGACCGTTCGTCTGCTCACCGGCAACGTCACCGGGCAGGAGCGGAAGGATGTCTACGCCGGGTTGGCCGATGGCAGCGTGGACGTCGTCGTGGGCACTCACGCGCTGATCCAGGCGGGCGTGCAGTTCAAAGAGTTGGCGTTGGCGGTGGTGGACGAGCAGCACCGTTTTGGCGTGCACCAGCGGGCGGCGCTGCGGCAAAAGGGTCAACGGGTTAATGGTCAACGGATTGAGGGGTACAACCCCCATCTGCTGGTGATGACCGCTACCCCCATCCCCCGCTCGCTCGAACTGACGCTGTGGGGCCACCTGGACGTCTCGGTGATTGACGAGATGCCGCCGGGACGCCAGCCTGTCGTGACCCGTCTGCTCCTGCCCACGGAGCGAGAACGGGCCTACAATTTCGTGCGCAGTCAGATCGAAAAGGGCCACCAGGCGTTCATCTTGTGCCCGCTGGTCGAGGAGTCGGAAAAGGTCGAGGCCAAGGCTGCCGTTGATGAGTACGAGCGCTTGCAAAAATTCATTTTTCCCAACCTGCGGCTGGGCCTGTTGCACGGGCGTTTGAAGAGCGAGGAAAAGGAAGCCACGATGGCCCGCTTTGCCCAGGGGGAACTGGACATTCTGGTCGCCACCTCCGTCGTCGAGGTGGGGATTGACGTGCCCAACGCCACGGTAATGCTCGTCGAGGGGGCCGACCGTTTTGGCCTGGCGCAACTGCACCAGTTCCGGGGCCGCGTGGGCCGGGGTGAACATGCTTCTTATTGCCTGCTCGTCTCTGACTCCGCCTCCCCCGAAGCGCAGGAACGATTGCAGGCGGTCGAGGCCACCAACGACGGTTTTGTGTTGGCGCAAAAGGACCTGGAACTGCGCGGGCCGGGCGAGTTCCTGGGAGCGCGCCAGTCCGGCTTCCCCGACCTAAAGTTGGCCAGCGTGACCGACCTGCGGTTGGTCGAGGCCGCCCGCGAGGCCGCCCGCCGCTTTTTCGAGACCGACCCCGAACTGGCCGACCCGGACAACCGGCTCCTGGCCCGGCGGGTGGCGCAGTTTTGGAAAGGGGAGGGAGAAGTCAGTTGACTCACATTGCCATCTACCCGGGCACCTTTGACCCGATCCACCTGGGGCACGTGGACATTGTCACCCGGGCGGCCAACATCTTTGACGAGTTGGTAGTCGCGGTCTATGACCGGCCGGCCAAGAGCCTGCTGTTCAACGTCGAGGAACGGGTCAAGTTGGCGGGCCGGGCTCTGGCGGGCCTGGCAGGAGTGCGCGTGATGCCTTATGGTGGATTGACGGTAGATTTCGCCCGCCAGGTGGGAGCACAGGCCATCGTGCGCGGGCTGCGGGTCATCTCTGACTTTGAACTAGAGTACCAGATGGCGCTCACCAATCGCCAACTGGCGCCAGAGATCGAGTTCGTGTGCCTGATGACGCGCCAGGCCCATGCCTTTCTGAGTTCCAGCATCGTCAAAGAGATTGCGCTGCTGGGGGGCGACGTGGGCGCGATGGTCTCCCCTCACGTCGCGGTTGCGCTGGAGGCAAAGCGGTGCGAACGAGAAAAGAACCACGAGCCCGTGCCGCTCGTCTCACTGCGCGATTGAACATCGGAGGTCAATATGGACATTATGCATCTGGTAGACCGTCTGGAGGAAACTATCAAGGAGGGCAAGCAAGTGCCCTTTAGTGGCCTGCGACTGGTGGACGAACACCGCTTGTGGCCCCTGCTCGATCAGATGCGCATTTCGATCCCCGATGAAGTGCGGCGCGCCGAGCGGATCATCCGCGAGAGGGACCGCACTATGGCCCAGGCTCACGAGGAGACAGAGCGCATCATCGCGCTTGCACGTGGCGAGGCAGCCCGGCTTACGGCCGAGCACGTCATCGTCCAGGCCGCGGAGACGCGAGCCGCTGCCATTCGCGAGCGGGCAGAGCGGGAGTTGGACAGCATCCGCGCCGGGGCCGATGACTATGCTTTCGACGTGCTCTGCAAACTGGAGCAAGAACTAAAGCGGGCGCTGACGGTGATCGAAAACGGTCTCCGCGCCATCCAGGTCGAACGGGCCAAAGGCGAGAATAGGCCGCCCGCTGAGGAGAAGCACGACAGCGGCGATAGCGAGACACCTTGACAGGTTCATCGCTCGCCTCTATAATACGTGCGCTCGGATTGAGAACACGGATTGCAAGACGAGAACGGATTCTAAGGGATGCAATTGATCGAAAAGAAAGGAGTGTGAACAAACTATGGGTGCAGTACCCAAGCGTAGAATATCGAGTTCCCGCCGGCGCAACCGCCGTAGTCACTGGAAAGCGCGGGTGCAGCAATTGGTGACTTGTCCACGGTGCGGCGCACCGGTGCGACCACACCACGTCTGTCTGGCCTGTGGCACCTATCGCGGCGTCGAGGTCATAGAGATTGAAGAGGAATGATGGCAAAGTGTGAAACGTAATGCAAAAAACGTTGTGTGCCTACCTGTTTCCGGGCCAGGGTTCCCAGTACGTGGGAATGGGGCGCGATCTCTGCGATACCTCCCCCGTGGCCCGGGCCGTATTTGCCCAGGCTGATGACATCCTGGGCATTAATTTGTCGCAACTGTGCTTTGATGGCCCACGCGCGGCACTGAACGATACCTCGAACACGCAGCCGGCCATCCTTGCCACAAGTATAGCCGCGCTGCGTGTGCTAGAAGAACGTGGGATGGGCAGCCCGGCCTACGTCGCCGGTCACAGTATGGGCGAATTCAGCGCGTTGGTGGCGGCAGGGGCACTCTCCTTCGAGGACGGGCTGCGCCTGGTGCGCGAGCGTGGGCGTCTGATGAAGATGGCTGGCGAGCGCAGCCCCGGCGGGATGGCGGCCGTGCTGGGGTTGAAGCGTGAGCCGCTGGAGGCGATCTGCGCCGCAGTGCGAGAGATGAGCGGCGAGTACGTCGGCATCGCCAACGACAATTGCCCCGGCCAAGTGGTCATCTCTGGGGTGATCGCGCCGCTGGAGCAGGCGATGGAACTGGCGCAGAAGCGCGGGGCCAGGCGCGTGATCCGGCTGACCGTGAGCATCGCCGCCCACTCCTCCCTGATGGCCGAGGCCGCCGCCGAGTTCCGCCTCTTCCTCGACGCGACGCTGTTCCGCGAACCGGTCATCCCCCTCGTGGCGAACGCCACCGCCGGCCCACTCACTGCTCCCGACGATATCCGCGCCGCGCTAGGGCAGCAACTCACCTCACCCGTGCGCTGGGCCGAGTCGGTGCGCTGGATGATCGGGCAGGGGGTGGTGCGCTTTGTCGAGGTGGGGCCAAAGGAGGTGCTCACCGGCCTTTTGCGGCGCATAGACCGCGCGGTGGAGGGGGTGAGCACTGTCGGGGTCTTGGCTCAAGAGAGTTGACGGCGTATCGCCGACACAGACGAAGGGAGCGGAGATGACAGACAAGTGCTTTGCGCCTGACGTGTCATTTGAGAGTGCAAATTCTTTACAAAATGTGTCGAAATTCTGGACGCAGATTAACGCAAGTGCACGCTGATTCACTCATTCGCCGACTCGTCGATTCGCGGGATGTGATTTACCTCATCCCCGGTGGCCGGGCGGATGCGGATAGCCTGCCCGCCTCCAGGAGCGAGTCTGAGGGTTAGCACGGTGTCGCTGTCAACCACTGCCTCGTAGATGTCAATGGACAACGGATCGCTCTCCCAATCGGCGTCGGCTCCGTCGGCGTATATTTCGGCCACGTACTTTTGGCCCGCTTCGAGGAAGGTGAGCGGCGTCTCCAGTGTACGCTCGTTTTCGTCGGTGATGCTGCCAATGTACCAATCCTCGCTGTTTCTGTCCTGGCGGGCAATGGTGACATAGTCGCCGATTTCGGCGTGCAATACTTTGGTGTCCTGCCAGTCAACAGGCACGTCCAGGATGAATTGAAAGGCGGGATGGCCCTCATAGTTTTCGGGCAAGTCAGCGGCCATGTGCAACGGGCTGTAGATGACCACGTAAAGGGCCAGTTGTTTAGCCAGCGTGGTATTGACCCGGCCGTGGGGCCGGTATTTCTCAAAGAACAGATCGAAAATGCCCGGCGTGAAATCAAAGGGGCCCGCGAGATTGCGGGTAAACGGAAGGATGGTGGTGTGCTCCGGCGGGTTGCCCTCTCCGCCCCACGCATTGTACTCTTGTCCCCGCGCCCCCTCGCGTGTCATCATGTTCGGATAGGTGCGCCTGATACCCGTGTCCTTGATGGGTTCGTGAACGTCCAACATTATGTGGTATCTGGCTGCGGTTTCGACCACCTTTCTGTAATGTCTCACCATGTACTGGCCGTGATGCCACTCCAATCCCACGAGGTTGCCTGCGTCGTCCCGGCGTTTGATCCCCTGGCCCCAGCCCACATATCCCGTTTTAACTGTGTTGATCCCCAGGTCGCGGTAAAAAGCAAAAGCGTCCTCCAACTGCTGTTCGTAATTCATCACGGCGGCGCCGGTCTCGTGGTGACCAATGAGCGCGACGCCTTTGGCGGCTGCGTAGGCGCTCAGTTCCTCGATGTCAAAGTCATCATAAGGAGTGGTAAAACTAAATTGATACCCATGTTCAGTCCACTCGCCGTGCCAGCCCACATTCCAGCCTTCGACCAGCACCCCTGGGAAACCGTATTTGGCCGCAAAGTCAATGTATCTCTTGGTATTTTCAGTCGTTGCGCCGTGTTTATCACTGAGGTTCCACGTGTACTTGCCAATATGCATACCCCACCAGATACCTACGTATTTCCCCGGTTTGACCCACGACACGTCTTCCAGTTTGTTAGGCTCGTTGAGGTTCAGGATCAGGTAGGAGGTGATCAAATCACCCGCGTTTTCCGCGATCTGAATGGTGCGCCACGGGGTCTGGTGCGGAGTAGAGGCTTTCACTTTGACGCCGTCTGACCAGGGGACGAGGTCACAAAGCAGCGTGTTGTCGTCAGAGCCTACCAGCGTCATAGAGGCATAGTCCGTCAGATTGGCCTCGTGGATGCTCAGGAACAGGCCATCGGCTGTTTCCATAGTCAACGGCGTATGAACACCGCTAAAGCCCTTGATGCTGAAGAAACTGACAGGAGATTCTGTGTACAGATATTCGTAGCGGTTGTCCCGGTAAGCAGGAATCCACCAGGCCTTGTGACTACCCGACAGAGCGAACTCGGTCTCCTCGTCCATGATTTCAAAATCGGAGAGGTTGTCTTGCGCGGGCAACTCGTAACGAAAGCCCAACCCGTCGTTGTACACGCGAAAGACCAGGGTCATCTTGCGGGGCGCCCCGGTGGTTTCTTCGAGGTCTATTTCGAGTTCGTTGTAATGATTGCGGATCTCTTTGACCTCGCCCCAGGGCTGGGTCCAAGTCTCGTCAAAACTGTCCAGTCTGCTCTCGACGATGGCCAGGTTCTGGTTCAGTGGCTCGGCCTCCTTGAACACAAAGCCAAGTCTCGATGGTTTGATCACGTCCTGGCCGGAACGGCTGACCGCATAGTATGGCACGCCGTCATTGAGCATAAAGGTGACTTGTATCTTGCCATCTGGTGAAGAGATGTGGATACCGTCATCCGGC
>CAYQTW010000006.1:0-6440 GCA_964420485.1 uncultured Anaerolineales bacterium | reverse complement strand
CCGCACAGAGCGACGAGAACCAGCCGGCTGAGAGTGTTACTGACGTGACACACAGGTTTGCTCCTTTTGCAAAATCCCATCATTCAGCGTTGAGCGCGAAATCAAGCAGTTCGTCCAGGCGACAGGTCGCCAGCCCAATCACGTGGTCGCCGCCGCCGTAGTAGACATAGACCGTGCCGTCCACCACCGGGTTGGCACCCGAAAAGACCACGTTGTCCACGTCCCCTCGCAGTTCCCACAATTCCTCCGGCCAAAAGATCGGCTCGGTCGGGCGGCTGAGCACCTGGGTTGGATCGTCCAGATCGAGCAGCACGACGCCCAAGCGATAGACGTGGTCGCCGTCGTAGGCGTGGTTGAGCAGCAGCCAACCGTGTTCCGTCTCGATTGGCACGCCGTTGTTGCCAACGCTCGTGCAGTCCCACCAATTCCCCTCGCGCGGGCCATAGATGGGAGCCATATCTTGCTCCCGCCAGGTCAACAGGTCGTCCGAGTAGGCCAGCCAGACGTGAGGCCGGCGGCGGTGCAGCGCAGCGTATCGCCCGCCAATCTGTCGCGGGAAGAGCACGTGATCCTTGTTGTCCTCGCCGCGCACGATAGGCCCCAGCCGCTCCCAGGTGATCAGGTTCTCGCTGCGGGCGATCATGGGCAGGATGCCGCCGCCATCGTGGGTCGGTTCGCCCAGGCCGTGGAACTCGTGCCCATAGGCAGTGTAGGTCATGTAGAACAGGCCATCAATCTCGACCAGACGCGGGTCCTCGACACCGCGTGAGTCCGTGTCGTCCATTGGCTCCAGCACGGGTGAGCGCATGCGGTTCCAATGTACCCCGTCTTGGCTGACCGCGTACCCGCAACGGCTGATCCAGTCTAGCCCTTGGGCGCGGTAGAGCATGTGGAACAGGCCGTCGTGATAGAGGACACCAGGGTTAAAGACGTTGTAACACTCCCAGTCCGAGGTCGGATCGGGGAGTAGAATGGGATTGGATGGGTGACGTTCAAGTTTCATGGGGCGATAATCTCCTTAACTAGTGCGTATTTCGCGTTTGTTTCTTCAACCAAATAACCATTCCAGTGTCATTCCTTCGACAGGCTCAAGACAAGTCTGAGCAGCCTGCCCTGGAGGAGCGGCGCGATTGGAGTCAGGTGGTCCTTGGTCTCTTTGATAATATGCTGCAGGTCGGCCACGCCCGCCAATACTGCGCTGATGGTCTCAAAGTGGTAGGCGAACTTGTCCAGGTGCGAGGGGCGCGTCCGCGCCGCCATCAGGGGACGAAGAAAGTGTAGGTTTCCGCCAGACGGGCTGCCAGCGGCGCGATGGCCTGCGGGAAGAACCCAACCCACAGGCAAGCCAGGATCGCCACGGCCAGAACCGCCGCCATCAGCCAGCCTTCGGAGGTGATTTCTTGGGTCTCGTTCTCCTCGGGTGAACGGGGGCGCTCCAGGAGAGCGGATAGTCCTTTCCATACGCCGACCATCACGCCCAGCCCGGCCAGGAGGAGGAACAGCGCGACACCCGGGCTGGATGGCATCAGCGCGCGACAGAGGGCCCAGCGCCCGACAAAGCCGGCGCTGACCGGCAGTCCCGCCACCGCCAGCCCGCCGAGTATCAGCGTCGCCGTGCTCCACATTGCTCTCCAGCCCAATCCGCGCAGTGCGTCGAAACTGTCGTCGTCGCCGTTGCGTGCCCGCAGGCCGCTCAGTCCGGCTGCCACGAGTGCCAGCCCAAAGGGACGCACCAGCAGCGATAAAAGGGCCAGCGTCAACCCCAGTTTGCTATGCATCCCCAGGGCAATGAGCGCACTACCGCTATCCACCAGCGCGCCATACCCCATCACCGGCCCCAGGCGACGTTGAGCCGGCGCCAGTAATCCTCCTACGACGACCATCACCAGTCCCGCGGTGGAGAAGAGGGAGCCAAAGAGAGGGTGGGTGTTGAGCCAGGGGTAGGTCTCTAAAAAGTCCAGGAGCAGGAACCAGACCGCTCCATTGCCGACGGTGAGGACAAAGGCGCCCGCCAATGGCACGGCGTCGCCGGCGACAGCTGGTACCCAGGTGTGGAAGGGCACGACTCCCAGTAACAATGCAAAGGAGACGGCCAACAGGGCGGCGGTCGCACTGAGCAGCCCCGTATCGTCCGGCGTCAGTGTGTACCGATCCATCAGCCAGTGGGTGACCAATAATCCAGGCAAGGCCATCGTCGTGAACGTCAGGTAGCGCATACCTCCTCGGGTGGGCGTCTTTCCCTCGGCCTGTAGTGCAAAGACAGAGAGGGCGGCGGCAATTTCGATCAGTAGGGCGGCGTAGATGAGGGGCCGGATCAGCAACGCCCCGCTCAACAGACTGAGCAGGCCCAGACCCATGGGGAAGAGCAGGGAATGTGGCGCCGCGCGCCACGCCAGGAAAAAGAGACCGGCTGCCGTGAAGAATAGGTACGTCATCGCCATCCGGTCGGCCTGCTCCAGCACCAACTCGCGTCCGAGCAAGGTCACTGCCTCGCCCATAGCGATCTGGCGTTCTTGCCCCAGGAACAACAAAGGCTGCACCGGCTGATCCAGTGACAGTGTGATGACCGCGATACCCAACACCAGCGCCGTGCCAACGGCCAGTAGCGCCGACAGGGTGGCCCAGCGGCGCAGGACGTACACGACACCCGCCATCACCAGCGGGAGGATCAGCAGTACGAGTGGGCCGGCAATCACAATGTCTTCCTCTCGTCGCCGGAGGCGACCTGGGCAACTCTCAAATGAGCCGTTGCCAATGCGATGAGAAAACTGACGGCCCCGAGCAGTCCGGCCACGGCCAGGCTAGGCTCCAGGGCAACGTAGAACAGATCGAACCCCGATAGAAAGGTCAATAGTCCTAACCCCACCTGCATCGGCGCCTCGCTCAACCCGACCAGGAGCAATCCGAGGCCAACCAGCAGGTAACAGGCCAGCGTAATATCGGTCGGGATTTCGGGCAAGGGGAAACGCATCGCGACCATGTAGGCCGTCACCGCAGCCGCTATAGCGGCTAGTAAGCAAAACGACGCCCTGGCAGACAGGGCCCAGCGCTGCCAACGCTGTGGCGGGGTCGTGTCTTGAGCAGCCAACGGCTGCTCAAGCATACTGACTCGCCGTTCCGTCAGGTAGAACACCAGGCAAATCAACCATCCGATCAATCCCTTGACGGTCGCCACTTCCAGCTGGATCAGCCGGGTCAGTAACAGCACCACGAAAAAGTACTGGGCGGTGAAGGCGATCACGTTCAGCCGCCAATCCCGGCTGACGACCAGGATCCCGGCGGTGATCAGTACGCCGGCCACGGCGGGCATGGCGGCCAGGAACGAGACACGCGCTAAAAGGTCTAACAGTGTAGGCATGGCAGAACTCTTTGACACAGCGGTTAAAACCGCGTGCTACACTTGCAAAGTCACCCTGCGGCGACTGGGACAGTCCACATAGGTGGACTTGGCAATGGTTGCCCGCGAATTTATTCGCTGGGCTTTAGTCGCCATTGTCAAGCACGTCAATAGCGCGGAGGTTGCAGCAGGCTAGAACCAGTGGGAGAGGACATTGAAACCATTAGCAGGATCAGGAAAAACAGCAGCCACGACCATTGCAGTGCTCCTGCGCCTCCCACCACCTGGTCGGCCGCCCGGAGCACGCTCAACCCCCGATCCAGTGCCCCCGCCACCGCACCGTAGAGCCATTCCAGGCATAACAGGTCGTGGGCTGCACCGAGGAACAATTCTATCCTGGGGCGCAGATTTCTATCCTGCCAGGCCAGGACTCCCCCACCGGCGAGTGAAACTGCCCACAATAGCCACCCCGCCAGGCCCGGCATGGCATAAGGTGAACCCAGCGCGGGAGCCGGGACGTCGTGGATGAGGAGTGATGGGCGCAAAACGGCCACAATCAGCAACAGGGCCGGCAATCCCAGCCCGATCCTACGTGCCACGAGCAGCCGGCGGGGGGGTAGTTGGTTAGTTGGTTGGTTGGACGAGGGCAGCAGTCCGCGCACCAATGCGGGGATCAGGAACAGGTTGCCGACAAAAAAAGCGCCCCACCACAATCGCTGCACGCCGGTCGGAACAGGAAGGGGAGCGTTTCCCCAGGTTGCCGAGAGTTCAATCCGAACGAGGATACTTGAGAGTGCCAGTGCTCCAACCAGCGCGGGGATGCTCCACCACGGCGACTCGCGTCGCAGACCATCGTCCATAAAGAGCGTAGCGGTTCCCAGCGCCCAGATCACGCTGCCAGCGACAATGACGGCGGCGCTGTTTTCCCCCGCCCATCCGGCGGCCAGCAGCACTGCTCCATTTATCCCCATCCCGATCCACGTCAACGCGCGGCGCGGGGACGCGCAAGACCAGGCCAGGAAGCCCCCCATGGCCAGGGCAACCGCTGCCACGATTGGCGCCCACGGGTTGCCAGGGAGAAAACTGGTGTTTGCCTGGGCGAGCCGGAGCACCAGTCCCCAGCCAATGATGGGGCCTAGAAGAAGCGGGGCGGCGAGAGACGAGACAGCGTGCCGGCCGTCGCAGGTGGAGAGGTGAAACGGGTACATCCCCAGCCGCAGGACACCGGCCACCATCCACAGCGTCAATGGTGCGACGCTGAGAGCCATCAGTGACCACGAGTCGCAGCCTGCTCCGCCACCACCCAACAACGCTCCGCTCCACAGGATCAACGTCGCCACGCAGCCCAGGATCAGGCCGCGAATGGCCGTCCGCCCCGAGCCCCCGGCCGCGATGTGTCCTGCGGCATACAACAAATCCCACAAGGTCCAACTGATGATCAGGGTGAGCAGGTTGGCTGCCCACAGGGCAACAAAGCTCGCAGAGAGCAGAGTTAGCAACGTGGCCGCAAGTCGGGGGCGCGATTCCTCTGTACCGCCGAGTTCTACCAGGATCGCGCTGCAAGTTATCAGCGTCAGTACCAAAGCCAGCGGCTGCATGATGGCGTCAGTCCGCAGCGTCAGCGCGGCGCCGAATAGCAGGGAGGGCTGCCACAAGGAAAGGACGACCGTCACCGGTTCCGTCCACGTGAATCTCAGGATCAGGATGGTGGTGAGGCCGGCCGCCATCAGGGCGACGTAGCGGGCGTGGGCGCGAGCACGGGGCACGAGAGATAACCCCAGCGTCCCGCCCGCGCCCAGTAGTGGCAAGATGATCGCAAGAACAGGGAACAATGACACTTATTTTTCCAGAAAATCCTTTAGTCTGCGGGAGCGCGTAGGATGACGGAGCCGGCTGAGTGCTTGAGCCTCTATCTGGCGCACTCGTTCCCGGGTCACTCCCAGTTTCCTGCCCACTTCCTCGAGGGTATACGTCTCGCCATCCACCAGTCCGTAGCGCAGTTGCAGAATACGCACTTCACGCGGTGGGAGATCCTGTAGAATAACCTGGAGCAACTCCCGCAACATTGAAAAGGTCACCTCATCATCTGGAGCAGAGATATCTTCGTCTTCGATGAAATCACCCAGACTGCTATCTCCTTCGTCGTCGGTGGGCATGTCCAGCGAGAGAGGACGGCGTGCCACTCTCAACATCTCCTCCGCCTTGCGCGTAGGAATCTCCATCGCGGCGGCCAATTCTTCAGAGGTAGGTTCGCGTCCCAACTCTTGCGTCAACCGGTGGGAATTGCGCAGTAATTTGTTGATCTGGTCGCCCATGTGCACCGGCACACGGATGGTGCGGCTCTGGTCGGCAATCGCGCGCGTGACCGCCTGCCGAATCCACCAGGTTGCGTAGGTCGAGAACTTGTGCCCCAACTTGTAGTCGAACTTGTTGGCGGCGCGTATGAGCCCGATATTGCCCTCCTGGATCAGGTCGAGGAAAGGGACACCCCGGCCGATGTACTTTTTGGCCACACTGATCACCAAACGAGAATTAGCGCGGATGAGGTGCTCACGGGCAGCCAGACCGTCTTGCACGGCGCGCTCCAATATGGCCCGTTTGTCAGGATCGCGACCATCCTGATCCAATTCCCCCCGGGCAATCAGGCCGGCTTCCATACGCTTGGCCAACATGACCTCTTCTTCAGCTGTGAGCAGCGGCACCCGGCCAACCTCTTTGAGATAGAGGCCGATCGTATCATCTATGGCAATGGTGTCAAAATACGCTTGCTGTTCAACCACCGCATCAGTCCGGCCGGGCTTTTGAGGGACCTTTTGCTTTTCTATATCTTCTGGTGTGCCTACCTTGATGCCGGTCTCTATCAGGGTAGCCATAATGTCCTCGAGTTCCCTCAGGTTCTCTTCAGCCTCGGGGAAAGCGGTCAGGACGTCATCGTATGTGACAAAACCCTGCTCACCCGCCTTGGTCAACAGGTATTCCTCGCCGCTCATCTCTTGTTCAATTTCTGCCAGTTCGTTCTTTTGATCCAACTTTACCTTTCACTCAACAGGGATATTGTGCTTGACATCTATTGGTCAGGCAATGTCATCAAGTCAAGGATTGT